>DATEJU010000504.1:0-4582 GCA_035277805.1 Paraburkholderia sp.
GCGATCGCGGGCGACATGTGCATCTACACGAATCACAACCGCGTGATCGAAACCATCGAATAACTCGCGCAACCCGCCGGACAGACGAGAAGGAATCAGGATGAGCACCATGACCCCCGCCGAGATCGTCTCGGAACTCGACAAGCACATCATCGGCCAGGCAAACGCGAAGAAGGCCGTGGCCGTCGCGCTGCGCAACCGCTGGCGCCGCCAGCAGGTCGCCGACCCGCTGCGCCAGGAAATCACGCCGAAGAACATCCTCATGATCGGGCCGACGGGCGTCGGCAAGACGGAGATCGCACGGCGTCTCGCGAAGCTTGCCGATGCGCCCTTCATCAAGATCGAAGCGACCAAGTTCACCGAAGTGGGCTACGTGGGCCGCGACGTGGACAGCATCGTGCGCGACCTCATCGAGATTTCGGTGAAGCAGACGCGCGAAACCGAAATGCGCAAGGTGCGCAGCAAGGCCACCGACCAGGCCGAGGACCGCATTCTCGACATCCTGCTGCCGAGCGCACGTCCCGTCGGCTTCGGTTCGTCGGACGCCACGAGCCACGCCGAAGGCGGTGACAACGCCACGCGCCAGACCTTCCGCAAGCGCCTGCGCGAAGGCCAGCTCGACGACAAGGAAATCGAGCTCGACGTCGAGCAGCCGCAAGTGGGCATGGACATCATGGGGCCCCCGGGCATGGAAGACATGACCGAGCAGATCCGCTCGATGTTCGCCAACCTCGGCGGCGGCAAGAAAACGCGCCGCAAGCTCAAGGTGAAGGAAGCGCTCAAGGTCCTCACCGACGAAGAAGCGGCGAAGATGCTCAACGACGAAGAGGTCAAGGCCAAAGCCGTGCAGAACGTCGAGCAGAACGGTATCGTGTTCCTCGACGAAATCGACAAGATCGCCTCGCGCAACAACGAAGGCAGCGGCGGTGAAGTGTCGCGCCAGGGCGTGCAGCGCGATCTGCTGCCGCTCGTGGAAGGCACGACCATCAACACGAAGTATGGGATGGTGAAGACCGATCACGTTCTGTTCATTGCGAGCGGCGCGTTCCATCTTTCGAAGCCGAGCGATCTGATCCCTGAACTGCAGGGCCGTTTCCCGATTCGCGTGGAACTCGACTCGCTCTCCGTGAAGGACTTCGAAGCGATTCTGGTCGCGACTGATGCCAGCCTCGTCAAGCAGTATCAGGCGCTGCTCGCAACCGAGGACGTGCAGCTTGACTTCGCCGAAGACGGTATTCGCCGCCTCGCGGAGATCGCCTACTCCGTGAACGAGAAGACCGAGAACATCGGCGCGCGCCGCCTCTACACGGTGATCGAAAAGCTGCTGGAAGACGTGTCGTTCGCGGCCGGCAATCACGCGGGCAAGAGCGTGACGATCGACGCGGCCTACGTCGACCGGGCGCTCGGCGAAGTGGCGCAGGACGAAGACCTGTCGCGCTACGTGCTCTAAACGCAACGCATGGCGCATGAAAAAGGGACCCCGCGGGGTCCCTTTTGTTTTGTCGCGTCTCGTGCGCTTACTGGCGCACCGGGCGCTTCGCAAGCTTGCGCTGCAGCGTGCGCCGGTGCATGTTGAGCGCGCGCGCCGTGGCCGAGATGTTGCCGTTGTGCTCGGCCAGCACGCGCTGGATGTGCTCCCATTCGAGCCGCGCAACCGAAAGCGGCGCGGGGTGCTCGATGGCTTCTTCGGCCTGCATCGCGCTCGCATCGCTTTGGAGTGCCGAGAGAATCATCTCGACGTTCGCGGGCTTGGCGAGATAGTTGTCCGCGCCGTCCTTCACGGCTTGCACCGCCGTGGCGATGCTCGCGTAACCCGTCAGCACGAGCATGCGCGCGTCCGGCTGCAGTTCGCGCAGCGGCGCGATGAGCGACAGGCCTGAATCGTTGCCGAGATGCAGGTCCACGGTGATCTGCGAGAACTTGTGCTGGTTGGCGAAACGGATCGCCTCTTCCGCATTGTGTGCCTGCTTCACCTCGAAGCCGCGCCGCGTGAGGCCGCGCGTGAGGATGTCGGAGAACACTTCGTCGTCGTCGATGACCAGAAAACTCATATCGCTCATGCCTAATTCTCCGTGTTGTTACGCGGCGTCGGGCCGAGCCGGCCCCTCGCCTGATCCAATCTCCGAACCCGCGGACGCCGCGGCTTCTCGCGCCGCCGCTGGGTTCGCCTCACCCGCCTGACCCGCCTTGACCTGCTTCGCCGGCAAGCGCAGCACCGCACGGGTGCCGCGCGGGCGGCGCGTGCGCATGCCGTTGCCGGTTAGTGCGCCTGCCGACGCGCCGTCGTCCGCGCCGCTCACTTCGCCCGACGCGCTGCCGGGCGGCGTGACGTCATTGAGCTCGATCGAGCCGCCAAGCCGCGCCGCCGACGAAAACGCCAGATACAGGCCGACGCCGTGGCCGCCCTGGGTGCTGTCCACGGGCGCAGCGCCGAGCGAGGCGCGCAGCGACGTCGGAATACCGGGGCCCGCATCGCAGACTTCGAAATCGACGTAACCGGCTCGCGCGGCTGCATAGGCGCGCAAGGTCACGAAATCGCGGCTGGCGCGCGCGGCGTTGTCGAGCAGGATGGTGAGAATCTGCCCGACCGCGACGGTATCGTCGAGCGCGAAGTCGCCCGGTCCATTGTCGAGGAGTTCGAACTTCACATGCGGATGGCGCAGGCGCCATTGCTCGACGAACGGCCCGAGCCATTCGCTCACGACCTGGCGCGCGCCCGTGGACGAAGCGCGGCTCCTGAGGCGTGCGAGCGCCGAGGTGCAAAGCGAGATCTGCTTGTCGAGCAGTTCGAGGTCGGCAGAGTACGGCGCGAGGCCCTTGTCCGTGCGCGCGACATCGCGCAGTTCCTCGGTGAGCATGGCGATGGTCGAGAGCGGCGTGCCGATCTCGTGCGCGACCGTCGCGGCCTGCACGCCCAGCGCCACGGCGCGCTCGTCGCGCAACAGGCGCTGCTGCGCATCGCCGAGCGCGGTGTCGCGCTGGCGCAGCGCGCGCGACATGCGCGCGACGAACCACACGATCAGGCACACGCTCACCATGAAGTTCACCCACATGCCCGCGCGATAGTAGTCGAACAGGTTCGCGGGATTGTCGAGGTTGAGCGGAACGTTGTCGAAGCCGAGCAGCACGTAGCAGGCCACGGCGAAGGCAGCGAGCCACGCGGTGAGATACCAAGGCAGCACGGCAGCCGCAATGGCGAGCGAGGGCAGATAAAGCGAGACGAACGGATTGGTCGTGCCGCCGGAAAGAAAGAGCAACGCGGAAAGCGCGCCGAGATCGACCCAAAGCTGGCCGAACAATTCGAGATTCGACTCGGGACGATCTTGCGTGACACGCAGCCAAGTCACGCCGTTGAACGCCACTTCCATGGCGATCACGAACAGCATGGCGGGCAGCGGCAACTGCACGCCAATGAAGAGCTGCACGAACGCGATCGTGCAGAGCTGGCCGATGATGGCGAGACTGCGCAGCCAGAACAAGTGGCTGAGATTGACTCGAGCACTGACGGTTATGCGATGCATGCTGTCAGTTTACCGGTTAAGACTTGTCTGATTCATTATCTTGAAAAGGTTTGCTTCAATCTATGTCATACGCCGACCGCATTTAATTCGGCGCTTTCTGACAAGTAAGTAGGAATCATGCAGACCTCGTCTCCTGACGTGCTCCAACCTGTACGCAATCTCTTTCTCAATTTCATCGACGCGGCGGCCGCCGGTGGAACCGCCACGGCAACCGATGCGTCCGCACACGAATTGCTCGCCTCCACGCGCACCTTGATGCGCGGCTTCGACGACGACACGCTCATGTTCATCGCCGCCCGCGCTCAGGATAGCGCTCTGGCAGAAGAAGCCGTGCGTGTGAGCGCTGCGATCGCCCAACTCGCGCCGAAGCGGGCCGCCGCGTGGTTCGCGGCGGGCCTCGCGCTGCAGCTTGCGAACCGTCACGCCGAAGCGGTAGAACCTTACCGTCACGCGCTGGCGATCGCGCGTACGTTTCCAAATCTGCGCAACAATCTTGCAACGGCATTGATGCAGATCAATTTTGGCGATGCCCAGATTCTGCCGCTACTCGAAGAATCGGTCGCCGAAGAGCCCGACAACGTCAACGCCTGGATCAACCTCGCGCGCGTGTTCCCAATGGATAGTGACCCGGCGCGTCCTGTCGAAGCCAGCCGCCGGGCGCTCGAACTCGCGCCGCAGAGCCCACTCGCCCTGAACAACTACGCGATGGCCTGCAAGGAAGCGCAGCAGTGGGACGAGGCCGAACGCGCCGCGCGCGCCGGCTGCCAGTATGCGCCCAACGACGCATCGCTACGCTTGAACCTGTCGATGACCCAGCTTCTGCGGGGCAACTATGCCGAAGGCTGGCCCGGACACGAGCTGCGCTGGAAGGGATCGAGCGAGCTGGCCGCGGGCCGCCCGGCCTTCCCGAAGCCGGAGTGGCGCGGCGAGCCGCTCGCGGGCCGCACGTTACTGGTATGGGGTGAACAGGGCATGGGCGACCTGCTGCAGTTCTGCCGCTACGTGCCCATGCTCGCCGAGCGCGTGCGTCGCGAAGGCGGCCGGCTCGTCTGGAATTCGTT
>DATEJU010000505.1:0-3454 GCA_035277805.1 Paraburkholderia sp.
CACGGGGATCTGGTCGCCCACTTCCGCGATGATCTCGCGAATCGCGTCTTCGTTCTTCGGCTTGCCTGCGAACGCGCCGTTCAGGTCGACGAGGTGCAGACGCCGCGCGCCGCGCTCGACCCAATGTCGGGCCATGGCCGCTGGTTCCTCGGAGAAAATCGTCGCCTGGTCCATATCGCCTTGTTTGAGGCGAACGCAGTGACCGTCTTTGAGATCGATGGCCGGAATCAGCAGCATAGCAATCGGGTGATGTCTGGGAATGTGGTTGAAATCAGCCGGCAACGGTCGGGAAAAGCCCTCGATCCGACGCCGTTTCGCTAGTTTAGTACAACTCTTTCGGCGGCCTTGCTGATGTAAATCGGCTTCGGGCGCACGCACGCGGGGTGGCCCGCCCGGGGCGGCCCGAACCGTCAACGCCGCGCATGAATTACGGGTTCCAGTGGACGAAGTTGCGATAGACGCGCAAGCCCGCCGCGGCGCTCTTTTCCGGGTGGAATTGGGTGGCGAAGATGTTATCCCGCGCCACCGCCGAGGTAAAGGCCGCGCCGTAAGGCGTTTCGCCGACCGTGTGGGCCGCGTCGGCCGGCACCACGTAGTAGCTGTGCACGAAGTAAAAGAAGCTTTCGTCGGGCACGCCGTCCCACAGCGCGTGAGCGCGTGACTGGCGCACGCGGTTCCAGCCCATCTGCGGCACCTTGAAGCGCGAGCCGTCGTCCTGGAGCTGGCCTTCCAGCTCGAAGCGCACGACCTTGCCCGGCAGGAGACCCAAGCCCTTGGTGTCGCCCTCGGCGCTCCAGTCGAACAGCATCTGCTCGCCCACGCACACGCCCATCAGCGGCTTCGTGCGCGAGGCTTCGAGCACGGCGTCCTGCAGCCCCGATTCCGCGAGGCTGCGCATGCAGTCGGGCATCGCGCCCTGACCCGGCAGCACGACGCGGTCGGCTGCGCGGATCGCCTCCGGACGCTCGACGATCTGCACGTCGGCTTCCGGCGCGGCCTGCTTCAGTGCCTGGGCCACCGAGCGCAGGTTGCCCATCCCATAATCCACAATCGCAATTGAAGTTTTCATCTCGGATACCGCTTACAGGCTGCCCTTCGTCGACGGAATCTTGCCCGCCTGACGCTCATCCAGCTCGGCGGCCTGGCGCAGCGCGCGACCGAAGGCCTTGAACACGGTTTCCATCTGGTGATGCGCGTTCAGGCCGCGCAGATTGTCGATATGGAGCGTCACGCCCGCGTGATTGACAAAGCCGCGGAAGAACTCGATCGACAGGTCGACGTCGAACGTGCCGATGCGCGCACGCGTGAACGGCACGTGGAATTCGAGCCCCGGACGGCCCGAGAAGTCGATCACCACGCGCGAGAGCGCCTCGTCGAGCGGCACGTAGGCGTGGCCATAGCGGCGGATGCCCTTCTTGTCGCCGATGGCCTGAGCAACCGCCTGGCCGAGCGTGATGCCGACGTCCTCCACCGTATGGTGGTCGTCGATATGGGTGTCGCCATGCGCCTCGATTTCCAGATCGATCAGACCGTGTCGCGCGATCTGGTCGAGCATGTGGTCGAGAAACGGCACGCCGGTCGCGAGCTTCTGCTCGCCGGTGCCGTCCAGATTGAGTTTCACGCGGATTTGCGTTTCGCTGGTATTGCGAACGACTTGCGCGACGCGCATGGCAATTTCCTTCAAACAGCCCGTAACAGGAGGGTTTAGAGAACGAAGTCCGAAACGTGGTGCGCTTCGGAACGATGAGGACGATTCACTTGAGCACGAGCTTCAGGGCGGCGAGCAACCGAGCGTTTTCTTCGGGGGCCCCGACGGTCAGACGCACGCAATTCGCCAGCAATGGGTGCATTTTACTCACGTTTTTGATCAAAACCCGCGCCGTCAACAGCGTATCGAACACGGCGGAGGCATCGGGCACGCGCACCAGCAGGAAGTTGCCGGCGCTTTCGAACACTTCGGCGCCCGGCAATTTCGCCACTGCGGCGGCCAATTGCGCCCGGTCCGCACGCAATTGGGCGGCCTGGGCGTCGAGCACGGCGATGTGATCGAGCAGGAAATCGGCGGCCGCCTGGGTCAGCACATTCACGTTATAGGGCGGACGTACCTTGTCGAATTCGTTGAGCCATGCGGTGCGGCCCGCGAGATAGCCCAGACGAATGCCCGCGAGCCCGAGCTTGGACATCGTGCGCATCACGACCACGTTGTCGAACGCGCCCGCGCGCGGCATCCAGCTCGTCTGCGCGAACGGCTGATAAGCCTCGTCGATCACGACGAGCCCGCCAGCGGCGCCCGCGGCTTCGATGATGCGTTCGATGTCGGCGTCGGCGAAGAGCGTGCCGGTCGGGTTGTTCGGGTACGCCAGCCAGATCACGGCGGGCTTGTGCTCGGCGACGGCGGCCAGCATGGCCTCGGTATCGAGCGCGAAATCGGCCTTGAGCGACACGCCGATGAACTCCACCTGCGCGAATTTCGCCGACATCGCGTACATCACGAAGCCCGGCACCGGCGCGAGCACCTTCGCGCCCGGCTTCGCGCACGCCATCGTGATCATGCTGATGATCTCGTCCGAGCCGTTGCCGAGCAGCACGTCGCACTCGGGCGGCACGCGCATCGCGGTCTTGAGCTTCGCCATGAGCGCCTCGGGACGCGGCGCCGGATAGCGGTTCAGCGCCACGCCAGCGAGATGCTCGCCCAGTTGCGCCGCGAGATCGGCGGGCAGCGAATACGGGTTCTCCATGGCGTCGAGCTTCACGAAGCCGGCGGCGTCGGGGACCGGGTAGCTCGTCATCGCGAGCACGTCGGGGCGGATGATGTCTTGTGGTGTCGTCATTGTCGATTGGCTCGCGCGCGGGGCGTGGAGCCGGCACGGACGGCCAGCGGACTACAGTGCCAGTGCGCTGCAGGGCCGTCCTGGTTGGCGCCCTTACCTGGTTCGGGGCGCGCGGGTTATTTCGGTGTTCCAGGCATCTGGCTCAGGCGCGTGTGCGCTTTGTGCGCCGATGCTTGCAACGTCTCCTCAGGGGGCGCGGCGCGCATGAAGCTCATGCGCGCCGCCATGTCTCAGTACTTGCTTCAGCCTTGCTTCATGCGGTACTCGGCGCTGCGCGCGTGGGCCTGCAGGCCTTCGCCGTACGCGAGTTCCGCGGCGATCTCGCCGAGCGTCTGCGCGCCTTCCGCGCTCACCTCGATCAGGCTCGATCGCTTGATGAAATCATAGACGCCGAGCGGCGACGAGAAACGTGCGGTGCGCGACGTAGGCAGCACGTGATTCGGGCCCGCGCAGTAATCGCCGAGACTTTCGCTCGTATAGCGGCCAAGGAAGATCGCGCCCGCGTGGCGAATTTCGGCGCCCCACTTCTGCGGCTCGAGCGCCGAGATTTCGAGGTGCTCGGGCGCGATGTCGTTGGCGATCGCGCAGGCTTCGGCCATGTCGCGCACCTTCACGAGCGCGCC
>DATEJU010000506.1:0-3365 GCA_035277805.1 Paraburkholderia sp.
GCTCATAAAGCTGCGACAGATGGCGAGCCGCCTGACGCACGGCAAAGCAGTCATCATGCTCAGGGAACTGGGCATGGGGCTGTTCGCGGCTCGGCACGCGATGAATGGGATGGGCTTGTGTGTGCATATGCACAGATTAGACGGCACGACGGCCCGAAACAACCATCGTGCGCGGCATCACTTTATGGCCGCGCCGACAACAATCGCCGCTGCACGCACCATCAAGCTTTCAATTATCTTTCGCTCTCTCGCGCGCGGTCTCGCTGAAAAACTCGGTGGCGTGATCGATGAAAGCGCGCACCTTCGCGGGCAGCAGCGTGCGCGACGCATAGGCGAGACGGATCTCGATCTGCATGTCGACGATAGGAAAATCCTCGAGCACGGTGACGAGCTGCCCCGTTTGCAGTTCGCGGTGCACGAGCGGCAGCGGCAGGACGCCGATGCCGAATCCCTCCAGCACCATCGCGCGGTTGAAGTCGGGATTGTTCGAGGCGATGTCGTACTTCAGGCGCACGGTCACCTCCTCGCCGCCATCGCGGAACGTGAGCGACGGCTTGCGCAACGAAGGCACCATCGGCACGAACACATGCGATTCGAGCTCCGTTGGATGCCGCGGCGTCGAGTTGGCCGCGAGATACGCGGGTGTCGTGACGAGCGCGAGCGGAATGCGGTCGAGCAGCTTGGTCACCGTGGCATCGTTGTTGAGCATGAACGGCAGCACGAGCCCCAGGTCGTAGCCTTCCGCGACCAGATCGATAGGGCGTTCGGTCAGCATCACGTCGAGCGTCACCTTGGGATGCGCGCGCTTGAAGCTGGCGATGAGCGGCACGAGCCGGTTCACCGCGGCCGTGGTGTGCGCGACGAGGCGCAGCACGCCGTTGGCCTCGCGCGTCTGCTCGGTGGCGCCCGCCTCCAGCGCGTCCAGGTCGTCGAGCACGCGGCAGCAGCCGTCGTAGAAGCGCTCGGCGGCCTCGGTGAGCGAGACCGCGCGCGTGGTGCGATGAAAGAGCCGGCTCCCAAGGCGCTTTTCGAGCCGCGCGATCGCGCGCGCGACAACGGGCGTGGCGAGCCCGTGCATGTCCGCGGCGCGCGTGAAGCTGCGCGCCTCGACCACGGAACGGAAGATCCGCAGGGTGTCGATATAGTCCATGGCGATTGCACCAATGATGGCGATGAAAATGAATTCAGTGGGTAGCTCGAAGCGGGCGGCGCAAACGTGCGGAGCCCGGCGACGTCACGACGCAGTATCGCCGAACACCTCCAGGCAGAACGCGCGGCCGTCCTCGGAAAGGCCCGCGCTGCCGGTGCCGTCCTCGGCGAGCGTCGTCACCACGAGGCCGCCGTCCACGAGCGCGGTGAGATGGCGGCGCAGGCCGCTCATCGGCACGCCCGCCTGCTTCGAGAGCTTCGCGAGCGACCACGCGCGGCCGGGCGTTTCGCATTGCGCGCGCCAGAGCTGCTCGAGTATGGACACCAGCACCGGATCGATTTCGTCGCCGCTTTCCTGATCGCTTTCATCGTTCATCGTGTCTCCTCATGCCATTTTCGCGGCCAGCTCGCCGAGCGTCTTCAATGCCGCCTCGGTCTGCGCGGTCCACGGATAGCTGTAGTTCAGTCGAATATAGTGGTGGAAGTCGTTGCGCATCGAAAACATGTAGCCCGGCCCGATCGTGATGCCCTGCGCGAGCGCGGCCCGGTAGAGCCGCATCGAATCCACGCGCGGCGGCAACTCCACCCACAGCACATAGCCGCCTTGCGGGTCGGACGTGCGCGTGCCGGCCGGAAAGAACCGCTCGATCATCGCACGCATGAGCCGCGCCTGCTGGCGATAGAAGCGGCGCAGCCGGCGCAGGTGGCGGTCGTAGCCGTCGTGGCGCAGATAGTCGGCCAGCGCGACCTGCGGCACCGAAGGCGTGGTCAGCGTATTGAGGAACTTGAGCTTCTCGACCTGCGCGCGATAGCGCCCCGGCAGCGCCCAGCCGATGCGGTACGACGCCGACAGGCTCTTCGAGAACGACGCGCAATGCAGCACGAGCCCGCGCGTGTCGAACTGCTTGAGCGACGAGGGCCGCGTCGGCCCGAAGTAGAGCTCCTGATAGACGTCGTTCTCGATCACGGGCAAGTCGTGCGCCTCGGCCAGCGCCACGAGCCGCTTCATGTTCGCATCGGGCATGCGAAAGCCCAGCGGATTCTGGAAATTCGGCATCACCATACAGGCGGCCACCTTCTTGCGCGCGAGCACGCGCTCGAGCGCATCGAGGTCGATGCCGGTATCGGGATGCGTGCTCACTTCGATCGCGCGCATGCCAAGACGCTCGATCGCATGCAGCATCGCGTAGTAGGTGGGCGACTCGACCACCACGGTGTCGCCCGGCTTCGCCACCGCTTGCAGGCTCAGGTTGATGGCCTCGGTCGCGCCCACCGTGATGACGATTTCCTCGGGATCGACGTCCGCGCCGTTCTCCGCGTAGCGCCGCGCGATCTGGCGGATCAGCTCGGGGTTGCCGGGCGGCAGGTCGTCGATCAGGTTCCAGCTCGCGTGGCGTCGCGCAATCGCATTCGCGTACTGGTTGATGCGCCGCCACGGGAAGAGCGCCGGATCCGGGTACGGCGAGCCGAGCGGCACCGCGTCCTGCGCGACGATGCTGCGCAAGGTGGAAAGCACGAGGCGGCTCACGTCCACCGGTGCGGGCGCGGCCTTGTGCACGGGTTCCATCGGAACCGTCGCCGCGCCCACGCCGCGCGGCTTCGCGCGCTGCCCCACCCGTGCCGCCCTTGCCGTCTGTGCATTCGGCCCTTCAAGCACCACAGGACGCGCCTTCACGAAGAACCCCGACTGCGGCCGCGACTCGATCACGCCCCGGCTCTCCAGCAGCGCATAGGCATGCACCACGGTCTTGATGCTCACGCCATGCTGAACGCTCGCGCGCCGCACCGAGGGAACGCGCTCGCCCGGTGCGAACACGCGGCGCTGCACGGCGGCCTCGATGTCGTCGGCGAGTTGTTCGTAGCGGGGCACGGCGGTCGGGGGAGTCACGGGCGGCAGGCAAGGCAAATGGCGAGATCCCGTGAGTCTATGTCAAATCGTCGCAACTGTACCCCTTGCTTTTCCATTTTTCTGTGATCACCGGGCATACAGGAACACAGTAGCCTTCACACATCGGGCGGCGCATCCGCACCGTCCTTGCCTGACCAGATCCGAACGCAACATGAAAAAGCCGCAACCCCGCATCGAGCCCTATCACCATCCCGCCGCCGGCTGGGGGGCGCTCAAGCAAGTCGCCATCAACCTCATCAAGGAGAAGGTGACGGGCGGCAACTACCGGACGCTGCTCAAGCAGAACCAGCCCGACGGCTTCGACTGC
>DATEJU010000507.1:0-11145 GCA_035277805.1 Paraburkholderia sp.
CGCCTGCTCGACGATGAACGACATCGGGTTCGCTTCGTACATGAGGCGCAGCTTGCCGGGCTTCGACGGGTCGCGCTTGTCGGCCGGATACATGAAGATGCCGCCGCGGCTCAGGATACGGTGCACGTCGGCGACCATCGAGGCGATCCAGCGCATGTTGAAGTTCTCGCCGCGCGGACCTTCCTTGCCCGCATTGAGTTCGGCGATGTACTGCTGCACCGGCTCGTACCAGTGGCGCGCGTTCGAGGCGTTGATCGCGTACTCGCGCGTTTCATCCGGAATGCGCATATTGCTCTGCGTGAGCACCCACGAGCCGAGCTCGCGGTCGAGCGTGAAGCAGTTCACGCCGTAGCCGGTCGTGAGCACGAGCACGGTTTGCGGGCCATAGACGGCGTAGCCCGCCGCGACCTGCTTCGTGCCGGGTTGCAGGAACGATTCTTCGGTGGCCTGCTGGCCGTCCGGGCAGCGCAGCACCGAGAAGATCGTGCCGATCGACACGTTCACGTCGATGTTCGACGAGCCGTCGAGCGGGTCGAATACGAGCAGATATTCGCCCTTCGGATAATTGGCCGGGATCGGGAAGAAAGTTTCCATTTCCTCGGACGCCATGGCCGCGAGGTTGCCGCCCCATTCGTTGGCGTCGAGCAGGATTTCGTTCGACAGGATGTCGAGGTTTTTCTGCACTTCGCCCTGGACGTTCTCGCTGCCGGCGGTGCCGAGGGCATCGCCGAGCGCGCCTTTGCTGACGTTGTAACTGATCGCCTTGCACGCCCGCGCGACGACTTCGATCAACAGACGCAGATCGGCAGGCAGGTTGCGGTGCTGGCGCTGCTGCTCGATCAGGTATTTCGTGAGAGTGGTACGACGTTGCAATGCCATTGCAGTACTCCGGATGCGCTTGGGGATAGCGCAATTCTACCTGCTGGACGGGGCGCGGCCTGCGTGCGGCACCGCAAAAAAAGCCGCCGATGCGCGGCCTGGCGCACCTGGCGGCCCGTTCGGCCAATCCCAAAAAGCTGCTCGATCGCGCCGGAGCGCGCAGCAAGCCGAAAAATAATGCAGAAAAAATACGCACAAAAATGCCGGCCACGAAGGCCGGCAGGGCGCATGGACTGCGTATGATCCGCCAGGGCGCGGCGCAGCAGGACTGCGCCGCACAGTGTCAGACCTATGCCAGCGCTTTTTCCACGATCTCGCGTACGTCGCGCGACTTCGCCTCTGCGGCGACTCGCTCGAGCGCGGCGCGCATCGCGTCGCGCAACGCCGGCGTGAAGCGGCGCCACAGTTCGAGATTGCGCGCGAGACGCGCGGCAACCTGCGGGTTGATGGCGTCGAGCGCGATGACCTGCTCGGCCCAGAACGCGTAGCCCGAGCCGTCCGCCGCGTGGAATTGCGCCGGATTCGCCGCGCAGAAGCTGAAGATCAGCGAGCGCGCGCGGTTCGGATTCTTCAGATTGAAGGCCGGATGGCGCATCAGCGCGCGCACGGTCTCGATCATCGGACGCTGCGGCGTGCCGCGCTGCGTGGCCTGCAGCGAGAACCACTTGTCGATGACGAGCGGCTCCTTCTCGAAGCGTGCGTAGAAGTCCTCGAGCGCCTGCTTCGCGTAATCGCCGCTCGTGCCCGCCGAGGCGTTCATCAGCGCCGAGAGCGCGGCCGCGCGGTCGGTCATGTTGTTCGCGGCGTCGTATTGCGCGGTGGCGAGCCGTACGGCGTCGGCGGGGGCGTCGAGCTCCGAGAGGTACGAGAGCGCGAGATTCTTCAGGCCGCGGCGGCCCGCGGCTTCCGGCGTGGGCTCGTAGGCGCCCGGCGTGAGGTTGCCGTCGTACGCGGCGAGCCATTCGGCCTTGAGCGCCGCGGCGAGTCCCTTGCGCACGAACTGGCGCGCGGCGTGCACGGCGGCGGGATCCGACTCCGCCATCTGCTCCGCGAGGTAGGTTTCCGAAGGCAGCATCAGCGCGAGCTCGCGGAACGACGGCGAGAGCGACGCATCGGTCAGCACGTGGGCAAAGGCTTTGACGAGCGCGTCGTTCATCGCGAGCGGCTGCCCCGCGGCAGCGCGTGCGGCGAGCGCGAGCAGTTCGCGCGTGGCGAGGCGCTGGCCCGCTTCCCAGCGGTTGAACGGATCGCTGTCGTGTGCGAGCAGGAACGCGAGTTCGTCGTTGCCGTAGTCGTACTCGACGATGACCGGCGCCGAGAAGTTGCGCAGCAGCGAGGGCAGCGGCTTGTGTGCGAGCTCGACGAAGGTGAAGGTCTGCTGCGCCTCGGTGAGTTCGAGCACGCGTGTCGTGCCCGATGCGTGCTGTTCGCCTTCGAGCTTGAGCGGCAGGTCCGCGCCATCGGGGCCGATCAGGCCAATCGCAAACGGGATCAGGAGCGGCCCCTTCTGCGTTTCGCGTGCGGCCGGCGAGCCGTTCGCGTAGCCCTGCGCGAGCGTCACGCTATAGCGCTTCGCGGCTTCGTCGTATTGCGTGGTGACGGTGACGCGCGGCGTGCCCGCCTGGCTATACCAGCGCTCGTACTGGGCGAGATCGCGGCCATTGGCGTCGGCCATGGCGCGGCGGAAGTCGTCGCAGGTCACCGCCTGGCCGTCGTGGCGCTGGAAATAGAGGTCCATGCCCTTGCGGAAGCCGTCGCGGCCGAACAGCGTCTGATACATCCGCACGACTTCCGCGCCTTTTTCGTAGACGGTCATCGTGTAGAAGTTGTTGATCTCGACGTAACTCTCGGGACGCACCGGATGCGCCATCGGGCCCGCGTCTTCGGCGAACTGCATCTGGCGCAGCACGCGCACGTCTTCGATGCGCTTGGTCGCGCGCGCGGCCTCGTTCTCATCGCCACCCGACATCGCCGCCGAGAACTCCTGGTCGCGCAATACCGTGAGGCCTTCCTTCAGGCTCAACTGGAACCAGTCGCGGCAGGTCACGCGGTTGCCGGTCCAGTTGTGGAAGTACTCGTGGCCCACCACGGCTTCGATATTGGCGAAGTCGACGTCGGTGGCCGTTTCCGGATTCGCCAGCACGTACTTGGTGTTGAAGATGTTGAGCCCTTTGTTCTCCATCGCGCCCATGTTGAAGTCGCTCACGGCGACGATCATGAAGCGATCGAGATCGAGCTCGAGGCCGAAACGCCGCTCGTCCCAGCGGATCGAGTGGATCAGCGAATCCATCGCGTGGCGCGTCTTGTCGAGGTCGTGCGGCTCGACCCACACCTGCAGCAGCTTCTCCTTGCCCGAGCCGGTCTTGATGCGCTCTTCGAGCGCGACGAGCTTGCCCGCCACCAGCGCGAACAGATAGCTCGGCTTGCGGAACGGGTCTTCCCACTTCGCATAGTGGCGGTCGTCCGGCAGGTCGCCTTCCTCGATCAGATTGCCGTTCGAGAGCAGCACCGGGTACGCGGTTTTGTCGGCGCGCAGCGTGACGGTGAAAGTCGACATCACGTCGGGGCGATCGAGGAACCAGGTGATGCGGCGAAAGCCTTCGGCTTCGCATTGCGTGAAGAAGTTGCCGCTCGAGACGTAGAGCCCCGAGAGGGTGGTGTTGGCCTCCGGGTTGCATGCGCCGGTGAGCGTGAGCGTGAACGCGTCGGGCACGTTTTCGACGGTCAGGCCGTGCTCGTGCGCGCGCACGTTCTCGCAGGTCTTGCCGTCGATCTGCGCGCCGATGAATTCGAGCTGCTCGCCCATCAGTTCGAGGTGCGGCGCGGGCCTGGCATCGGGGTTGCGGCGCACGCGCAGCGTGGTGTTGACGACCGTGCGCTCGGGCGCGAGGTCGAATTCGAGGTTGACGGTGTCGATCAGGAAGGCGGGCGGCGCGTAGTCGGCGCGGCGGATCACGGTGGGCGTGGCGGTATCGGACATGGTCTCGTGCGGGGAAGCTTCGGGTCGGATAGCGATATAGGGAGGCCGCGCCCTGGTACGGGGCGGCGGCCGACCGCCCCATTGTACAAAGGCTCGGTCGGCTTGTCCGATGTGGCCCGAAGACGTGTGCTGCGGCGCATTGCCGAACTTTCCCGTCTGCGTGCGAGTCAGTATGATCGGGGCCTGTTGTAAAAATGGCCGCGAAGATGGCGGCCTTTCACCACCACTGGCAAGACTGCAACGAGAAGACCATGATGCCCGATCGATGGACCCGCTGCGCGCGGCTGTTGCTGGCGGTGCTCGCCGTGACGCTGTCCGGCTGCACCACCTACGTGACGAGCCAGGTAACCGCGTTCTCCGCGTGGGAAGGCGGCAGCGACGCCACGCGCACCTATGCGTTCACGCGCAATCCCGACCAGCAGCACAGCATCGAGCAATCGACTTACGAGAATCTCGTCGCCGATGGGCTCTCGTCGTACGCATTCCGCCAGGTGCCTGAGCGGCAGGCACGCTATCTCGTGGGCCTCGCCTACGGCAGCCGCATGGACACGGTGACGGTCGCGCAGCCCGTGTTCTACAACCCATGGCCTTCGCCGTACTGGGGGCCGGTCAATCCGTGGGGGCCTTGGGGTCCCTGGGGCCCGTGGGGGCCCACCTACGTGAACCAGACCTATCCGGTGTACTCGCATGCGCTCGGCATCCGGATCACGGAAAAAGCAAGCGGAAAGGAAGTCTATAACGTCACCGCGCGCACCTCGGGCGACGATCCTTCGCTCGTGCGGGTGATGCCGTATCTGGTGCGTAGCGCGCTCTCGAACTTCCCGCTGCAGAACGGCTCGGTGCAGCAGGTGAAGCTGCCGGTGGACAAGAATGACGGGGCGCCGAACGAGGCACCCGCAGCGCCGCCGCCGGCGCCCGCAGCAGCGCCCGCAGGGGCCGCCCCGGCAAAGTAATCGGCTAGCATCACGGCGGCCAGCGTCACCGCTGGCCTCGATCAGACGCCCACGCCCATGATCGCGAGCACGCCAAGCACCACGAACAGCACGGCGGCGATGCCGTGCACGAGTTTCGTCGGTAGCTTGTGGGCGAAGCGGTCGCCCAGCAGGATCGCGGGCACGTTGGCAATCATCATGCCGAGCGTGGTGCCGGCCACCACGCCAAAGAACTCGTGAAAGCGCGCGGCGAGCGCGACGGTCGCAATCTGCGTCTTGTCGCCCATCTCGGCAAGGAAGAACGTGACGACGGTCGCGCCGAACACGCCCAGCCGCGTGCGGTTGACGTTGGCTTCGCCTTCGTCGAGCTTGTCGGGCACGAGTATCCACAAGCCCATCGCGACGAAGGAGGCGGCGAGCGCCCAGCGCATGACCGAGGGCGTGACGAGCGAGCCGAGCCAGGCGCCGAGTGCGCCCGCGCCCGAGTGATTGACGAGCGTGGCGACCAGCACGCCGAGGATGATCGGCATGGGCTTGCGATAGCGTGCCGCGAGTACGAGGGAGAGCAATTGCGTCTTGTCGCCGATTTCGGCGAGCGCGACCGCGCCGGTGGAGACGAGAAAGGCTTGATCCACGTTTTGGTGATCCTCGGGCCGGGATGAATGCGAGCGACGACCCACGACCCGCCGGGCCCTGTTGCGGCGGTCATGAGTCATCGGTCTCGCCAGGCCCGAGTGGTAAAGGCTGCGTCCGCCATGGCCGCGCGGGCCAAGTCTGTTGACGGACGCCCCCGCTCGACGTGCGCGGCGCGCGGCAAACCCGAAGGCTGGCTGGGCGGCACGGAGCGGGGCGGCTACTCCCCAATGAGGGATGGATTATAGCACCGGGGTTTTCCGACGCCTGGCTTCGCCCAAGCTGCCGGACTTAGAGCTAGCGGGCGTTTAGCGCCTGGCTTCAGCGCGGCTGTGCACGCGCGTGCCGGCCGCGTAGGTCTCGAAGATGGCGCGGTCGTCGCCGAGCAGGGCGAACGCGAACAGCAGCTCTTCGAGCGAGTCGGCGCGCGCGGTGCGGCGCGCGAGCAGCGGCGTCGCTTGCGGGTCGAGCACGACGAAGTCCGCCTCGCTTTGCGGCGCGAGCGTGCCGATCTTGTCGGCGAGATCGAGCGCGGCCGCCGCGCCAGCCGTGGCGAGCCAGAACATGCGCGTAGCCGTCAGGTGATGGCCGCCCATGCGCGCGACCTTGTGCGCCTCGTTCATGGTTTGCAGCATCGAGAACGACGTGCCGCCGCCCACGTCCGTTGCGAGCGTGACGGGCATTTGCGTCGCCTGCGCCTTGTCGAAGTCGAACAGGCCGCTGCCGAGAAACAGGTTCGAAGTCGGGCAGTGCGCCGCGACCGTGCCGGTTTGCGCCATGCGGCGGCGGTCTTCGTCGTCGAGCCAGATGCAGTGGCCGTACACGGCGCGCCGACGCAGGAGTCCGTAACGATCGTAGACGTCGAGATAGCTGCGCTGGCGCGGGAACAGTTCCTTCACCCATTTCACTTCGTCGAGATTTTCCGCGACGTGGCTCTGGATGAAGATGTCGCCGTGCGCCTTCGCGAGCGCCTCGCACGCTTCGAGCTGCGCTTCGGTCGAGGTGGGCGCGAAGCGCGGCGTGAGCGCGTACATCTGGCGGCCGTTGTTGTGCCAGCGCGAAATGAGCTCGGCGCTGTCGTCGTAGCCGGTCCGGGCCGTGTCACGCAGGAACTCGGGGCAGTGGCGGTCCATCAGCACCTTGCCCGCGACCATGCGCATATTCTTCGCCGCGCTCGCCGTGAAGAGCGCATCGGCCGACTGCTTGTGCACCGAGCAGTAGACGAGCGCCGTGGTCGTGCCGCACGCGAGCAGTTCGTCGACGAAAAAGCGTGCCGTGTCGTGGGCGACGCCTTCGTCGGCGAAACCGCGCTCGGTCGGGAACGTGTACGTCTCGAGCCACGGCAGCAGGCCCGGCGCCGGCGAGGCGATCATGTCGGTCTGCGGGTAGTGGATGTGCGTGTCGATGAAGCCCGGCACGATCAGCTTGTCGCGCAGGTCGTGCACCGTCGCGCCGGCGGCCACGCGGCTCGCGAGCGCGGACCACGCGCCCGACGCGGCGACGCGGCCGTCCTCGACGATCACGACGCCGTCTTCGTGGAAGACGGCGGCATCGGGCGACTGCGCGGGGTCACCGGTGAACGTCAATAGTTTTGCGCGATAAGCCGATTGAGTCATGGGAACAACGTCTCCGAAAATTTCAGGTATTCATGAGCAGGTTTCGTGCGCGTCTCGCGGTCCGTCAGTCCCGCAAATGGCGCGCTGCGTACGCGCCGCTCCTGAAAACGCGGCGCGCAAAAGCCCCGGGCCCGGCGCTCGCGCGCCGGTCCTCATTGAGTGTTGCCCTAAGAGCCGGGACGTCCTGCGCGAGGTCAGGCCACGGCGCCGCTCCAGTACCGATCGAGCTTCGCGATCAGCGCGGCGCGTTCTTCGGGCGTCACGAACGACGCCTCGAAGCCGTTGCGCAGGATCGTGTACACCTCCTCTTCGTCGAGCTTCAGCGCAACGATGATGGCGCTGTAGTTCTCGTTCACGTAGCCGCCGAAGTAGGCGGGATCGTCGGAATTGACGGTCACCGCGACGCCTTTGTCGAGCAACTGCTTGAGCGTGTGCTGCGTCATGTCGTCGAACACGCACAGCTTGGTGTTCGAGAGCGGGCACACGGTCAGCGCGACGCGCGTGTCGGCGAGGCGCGTGACGAGCGCAGCATCTTCGATGCTGCGCACGCCGTGATCGACGCGGTCGACCTTGAGCAGATCGAGCGCTTCGTAGATATAGGCGGGCGGGCCTTCCTCGCCCGCGTGCGCGACGAGCTTCAGTCCCTTCGCGCGCGCCTTCTCGAACACGCGCTCGAACTTCGAGGGCGGATGGCCGCGCTCGGACGAATCGAGGCCCACGCCGATCATGCGCGGGTAGCGATCGAAGAGCGGCCGCGCGGCGTCGAAGGTGGCGAGCGCATCGGCCTCGCTCAGATGGCGCAGGAAGCAGAGGATCAGCTTGCTCGTGAGGCCGCGCTGTTCGGCGTCGGCGAGCGCGCGGTCGATGCCCGCGACTACGGTTTCGATCGGCACGCCGCGTTCGGTGTGCGTCTGCGGATCGAAGAATATTTCGGTGTGCACGACGTTGTCCGCGAGCGCTCGCTCGCAGTAAGCCATCGTCATGTCGTAGAAGTCCTGCTCGGTGAGCAGTACGCTCGCGCCCGCGTAGTAAATGTCGAGGAACGACTGCAGGTCGGTGAACGCGTAGGCCGCGCGCAGCGCTTCGATCGACTCGTAGGCGAGCTTGACGTTGTTGCGCTGCGCGAGCGCGAAGATCAGCTCGGGCTCGAGCGAGCCTTCGATATGGATGTGCAGCTCGGCCTTCGGTGCGCGTGCGGCTTTCTGCACGAGCGGGGTAGCAGGGGTCGTGATGGTCATGATTCGTTCGACTGGGTTCGTTCGTTGAGTGACATCACGCGGAATGGATCGTGCCGGAGGACGCAACGCCTGCATGCGCTGGCGCATGAACGCCTGCGGCGGCGGCCTCGATCGCCTGCAGCAATTGCGCGGCGGCCGAGATCGCGATGACTTCGGGCGACTTGTCGACGATGCCGTCCACGCCGAGCGGGCACTGCATGCGCGCGATCTGCAGCGGATCGATGCCGCGCGCGGCGAGCCGGTGCTCGAACTGCTTGCGCTTCGTGTGCGAGCCGATCATGCCGAAGAACACGAAGTCGCCGCGGCGCAGGATGCGCTCGGCCAGATCGAGGTCGCGCGAATGATCGTACGTCATCACGATGAAGCTGGTGCCGGGCGGTGCGGCGTCGATGGCTTCGTCGGGGGCGTCGTTGGCGTCGATCGCGACGTTGGGCGCATTAAGCGCCGCGAACGCTTCCGGCGAGGGAAACGCGGCGTCGCGCTCGTCCACCCAGCGCACGCGGCACGGCAGCGTGCCGAGCACGCGCACGAGCGCCGCGCCCACGTGGCCCGCGCCGAACAGCACGACGGGCCAGTCATTTGGCGCGATGGTTTCGGTGAGCAGCATCGTGCCGTCGCCGTGACCCTGCGCGCCGGTGTCCCAGAGCAGGCAATCGGGCGTTTGCACACCCGGTTCGGGCTCCGAAAGCATGACAGTAGCGACCGCCGCGGCATCGGCCGCATCGGCTTCGGCGCCGTTCGGCGTCCCATTCCGCGAGGAGCGGAATGATACGCTACGAACGGTCGATGCGCCCGCCGCGAGCCGCCGTGCGAGCGTGGCGAGCCAGCCGAGGTCGGACACGTCGAGGCGCTCGAACGCGAGCACGACCGCGCCGCCGCAGCACTGGCCGAGGCTCGGTCCCAGCGCAAATCGCTCGAGGCGCCGCGCGTGCGGTGTGCGCATGCCGTCGCGCAGCACCTGGCGCGCGGTTTCGATGGCTTTCCATTCGAGGTGACCGCCGCCGATCGTATGACGGGCTGCTTCGCGGGTAACGATCATCTTCGTGCCGGCCTCGCGCGGCGCCGAGCCTTCGACGCGCGCGACGGTCACGAGCACGGCGGCGTCGCCGTGCGCGAGCAGATGCTGAAGATCGGTGAGCCAGGCTTGCATCCGGCGGTTCTCCTACTTGACGACAACTTCAGTTGGGGCGGCGGCCTGTGCGCTTGCCGTGCGCGTACGCAGGGCATCGAGCGCGTCGAGGATCGCTTCGGGCGTGGCGGGTGCTGCAAGCGGTGCGGCTTCCCGGGCATCGGGCACGGCGGCGCCGACCGCATCGCGGATCGCGAGGAACACCGAGAACGGCAGCAGCAAGGGCGGCTCGCCCACGGCCTTCGAGCGGAACACGGTCGGCTCGGCGTTCTCGTTGCGGTAGAGCCGAACGTGAAACGCGGCGGGCGTATCGCTGATCGCCGGAATCTTGTAGGTGGAGGGCGCGTGCGTCATCAGCTTGCCGTCGCGGTTCCACCAGAGCTCTTCGCTCGTGAGCCAGCCCATGCCCTGGATGAACCCGCCTTCCACCTGGCCGATGTCGATGGCCGGGTTGATCGACTGGCCGGCGTCATGCAGCAGGTCGGCGCGCACGAGCTTCCATTCGCCCGTGAGCGTGTCGACGACCACCTCGGACACTGCCGCGCCATACGCGAAGTAATAGAACGGATGACCGGTGAGCGTCTGCGCGTCCCAATGCACCTTGGGCGTCGCGTAGAAGCCGTCGGACCACAATTGCACGCGCTTCAGATACGCGAACTCCACGAAGTCGGTGAAAGCGATTGCCTTGCCGTGCGCGTGGACTTTGCCATCTTCGAACGTGACCGCTGCGGGCGTGCAGTGGTACTCCGCGGCAGCGAGTTCGGCAAGGCGCGCGCGGATCGCGAGCGCCGCGTCTTCAGCGGCCTTGCCGTTCAGGTCGCTGCCCGTGGAGGCGGCGGTGGCGGACGTGTTGGCCACCTTCGACGTATCGGTCGCGCTCACGCGCACCTGTGCAAGCGGCAGCCCGAGCACGCCCGCGACGACTTGCGCGACCTTCGTGTTGAGCCCCTGGCCCATTTCGGTGCCGCCGTGATTCACGAGCACGGAGCCGTCGCGATAGACGTGCACGAGCGCGCCCGCCTGATTCAGGTGCGGGACGTTGAACGAGATGCCGAACTTGACCGGCGTGAACGCGATGCCGCGCTTGAGCACAGGGCTCGTGCGATTGAATGTGGCAAGCGCGGCGCGGCGCGTGGCGTAGTGGCTCGACGCGAGCAACTGGTCGGTGAGCGGCGCGAGCACGTTGTCTTCGACGCGCTGTCCATAAGGCGTGACGTCGCGCTCGCCGATGCCGTAGTAGTTCGCGCGGCGCACGTCGAGCGGATCGCGTCCGAGCGCCCTGGCGATGCTGTCGAGCATCACCTCCATCACGAGCGCGCCCTGCGGCCCGCCGAAGCCGCGAAACGCCGTGTTCGACTGCGTATTGGTTTTGCAGCAGAGCGCGACGATTTCGACGTCCGAAAGCGAGTAGGCGTTGTCGAAATGGCAGACCGCGCGCGTGGCCACCGCGCCAGAGAGATCGGCGGAATAGCCCGCGCGCAGCGCGATTTCCACGCGTGCGCCAAAGAGGCGTCCTTCGTCGTCGTAGCCCGCTTCGTATTCGTAGAGCGCGTCGTGGCGCTTGCCGGTGATGAGGAAATCGTCGTCGCGGTCGGCGCGCAGCTTCACGGGGCGGCCCGTCTTGTGCGCCGCGAGCGCCGCGACGCACGCGAACAGCGCCGACTGCGATTCCTTGCCGCCGAAGCCGCCGCCCATGCGGCGGCACTCGCACGCGACGCGGTGCGCGGGCCAGCCGAGC
>DATEJU010000508.1:0-3302 GCA_035277805.1 Paraburkholderia sp.
CCGAACGCCGTTGCCCAGGTGAACGTCGACGAGCTGAACAACCCGAACAGCCCGCTCGCCAAGCGCAGCGTGTACTTCGACTTCGACAGCTACACGGTCAAGGACGACTACCAGTCGCTGCTGCAAGCCCACGCGCAGTACCTGAAGACGCATCCGCAGCGTCACGTCCTGATCCAGGGCAACACCGACGAGCGCGGCTCGAGCGAGTACAACCTGGCACTGGGCCAAAAGCGTGCTGAAGCTGTCCGCCGCGTCCTCGCACTCGACGGCGTGGGCGATTCGCAGATGGAAGCTGTCAGCCTCGGTAAGGAAAAGCCGGTCGCGCTGGGCCACGACGAAGCATCGTGGTCGCAGAACCGCCGTGCTGACCTCGTGTACCAACAGTAATTTGAGTATTGGATGAAGGGGCGTATGTCGCACCGTTTCTCCCCGCTGCGCTTGGCCGCAGCCGCCTGCGTAGCCGGTGCCGCCTTCGCGGCGCTGCCGGCTCACGCGGGTCTCTTCGATGACGATCAGGCGCGCCAGGCGATTCTCGACCTGCGCGCGAAAACGGACAATCTGTCTAGCCAGCTGTCCGCCGCCCAGCGCACGATCCTCGACCAGTCCAACCGCCTCGACCAGCTCAACCAGCAGGTCGCGACGCTGCGCGGACAGAACGAGGACATGGCGAACCAGTTGGCGACCCTGCAGAAGCAGCAGAAGGACTACTACACGGACCTGGACACGCGTCTCAAGAAGTTCGAGCCGCAACAGCAAACCGTGGATGGCGTGCAGGGCACGGTTCAGCCAGGTGAGACGGACGCGTTCAACGCCGCTTCGCAGCTGTTTCGCAACGGCGACTTCAACAAGGCGGCTTCGGCCTTCCGCAGCTTCATCTCGAAGTATCCGCAGAGCCCCTACCAGCCGACCGCGCAATACTGGCTCGGCAACGCGCTCTACGCGATGAAGGACTACAAGGGGTCGACCGCTACGTGGCAGAACGTGGTCAAGAACTATCCGCAGCATCCGCGCGCCCCCGAGGCGTTGCTGGCGATTGCGAACAATCAGATCGAGCAGGGGCAGAAGGCTGCGGCCCGGCGCACGCTCGAGCAGATCGTTTCGCAGTACGGCAGCTCGGATGTCGCGCAGACGGCGCAGAGCAAGCTGTCACAGCTCAAATAAGCGCCGCCGCTCGAGCAAGGTTGTTGGCGTTAACGCGGGCTTGACCGCGAAACGCGTCTCTCGCATGCATGGAAGGCCCGGAATACGTCAGCTGTCCCGACGTACTCCGGGTGTTTCCACATCGCCTGATGTGGAGGCCTCGTGCTCACCCGATCCGGATTTCAACAATCGGGCCGCGCGGGTTGACACCTGCGAAGCGCATCGCTATACTCTCGCTTCTCTTTTGGGTCGTTAGCTCAGCTGGTAGAGCAGCGGACTTTTAATCCGTTGGTCACAGGTTCGAATCCCGTACGGCCTACCAAGGAATCAATCAGAAAGCCCAGCCTTAACCGGCTGGGCTTTTTGCTTTGATGCGCCAGCGCGCGCGTCCTGGCAAGCCTCGCGGCGGCCGGCGCGCATCAGCGTGTATACTTTCCCCTCCCCGCTGTTCCTTCTTCCGTCGCACAGGCCATGTCATCATGAAGTTCTCGACTCTCGCCTGCGCCCTGCTCGCGCTGTTCTGGATCAGTCTGCGCGTACAGGCGCAAATGCAAGCCCCGCCCGAAGACTACGAATATCTGCGCCGCATTCGCGTGCCGGACGTTGTCGTCAACTGCATCTCCGCGCTCGACGGGTGGGTGCGCCAGGCACAGCGCTACGATTCGCTGCTCGTGCCGGATCGTCGCGCGCTCACGGCGCATATCGAAACCCCCGTTCCCGAAGCGGCCATCACGCGCGTATCGTCTTCTGGCGCCGTTGCGCAAGCCTCGCCCATCGACACGCTCATCCATCTGCGCGGCTTCGCCAAGGTGCGCGGCAAGTACGCCTGGGTGCCCGTGAAGGCAACCTGCGGCATCTGGCACACGCACGTCGTCGATGTCGCCCTGACACCGCGCACGGCAAACGCAAGCTCGTCCATCCATTAAGGGCAATCGCACGGGCGCCAGCTCGTGCGCTCGTGTGCCGCCTGCAATTCGCCTGGTTCTACTCAATTTTCTGCCACTGCTTTCATGGCCCGCGCGTTGGGCTGCGAGCGCGCCGCACGCATGCGCCGCGCTCGCAAAAAAGCCCGTGCGCATCGCGCGCACGGGCTCGCATGAACTGCTGTAGACGCTGCCTTGAGCACAGCGTCGGCCGCCGGCGTGCTCAGTCCGCCTTGATGCCTTCCACCTGAATCTGCAGCGTCGTGGCCATCTTGAAGCCATAGGCCTTGCCGTAGTTCACGCCGTAGTCGGCGCGATCGAATTGGGCGGTCGCGTCGGCGCCGCACACTTCACGCTTGAGCATCGGGTTCTGGAAGCACTTGAACGAATCGATCTTGAGGTTCAGCGGCTTCGTGACGCCATGCAGCGTGAACGTACCGATCACTTCGACCGGCTTGTCGCCGTCGAATTTGATCGACGTGCCTTTATACACGGCTGTCGGGTACTTGGCCGCGTCGAGCATTTCTGCCGAGCTCACGTGCTTGTCGAGCGCCGCGTTGCCGGTGTCGATCGACGCGGCGTCGATGGTCACGTCGACCGTGCCGGTCTTCTCGGCGCGGTCGAGCACGACGGTGCCCGAGCTCTTCGTGAACTTGCCGCGCCAGACCGAGACGCCGCCGAAGTGGTCGGCTTCGAAGCTCGGGAAGGTGTGCGACGGGTCGAGGTTGTACGTCGTGGGCGCTGCGAACGCGGGCGTGACGATGGCGGCAGCCAGCGCGGCGGCGGCGAAAAACGTGATCTTCATGAGAGCGTAAGTCCTGGTGCGAATAAAGCAACGAATAAAGCGGCGAATAAACGGCAAATAAGACGCCGGAGGAAACGATAGACCGGCGCGCGTCAGTGCGCGGCGGTCACGATATGAAACTTGATCTGCACGTCGTCGGCGACGATCGACGTGTCCTTCCACTCGCCCGAGCCGATGCCGTAGGCGAGGCGCTTGATGGGCAGCGCGCCGTCGAACACCTGGTTTGCGCCGTCCTTGTGGTACTGCACCGGCACGACGACGTCGGTCGTCTTGCCCTTGATCGTGAGCTTGCCGGCCACCGAATACGCGCCGTTCGCGCCCGGCTTGATCTGCGTGGAAACGAACGTGGCGTGCGGGAAGTGCCCGGCGTCGAACCATTCGTCGCCGGCGACTTCCTTGTTGTAGTCGGGCGAGCCCAGGTCGAAGCTCGCCAC
>DATEJU010000509.1:0-3759 GCA_035277805.1 Paraburkholderia sp.
TACACCACACGATTGATGCCGCGCACTTCATTGATGATGCGATTCGACACATGCCCGAGCAGCTCATGCGGCAGATGCGCCCAATGCGCGGTCATGAAGTCGAGCGTCTGCACCGCGCGCAGCGCAACCACGTACTCATAGGTGCGACCGTCACCCATCACGCCCACGCTCTTCACCGGCAGGAACACCGCAAACGCCTGGCTCGTCAGCTCATACCACGACTTGCCGGACTCCTTATCGATAGTGTTGCGCAGCGTCTCGATGAAGATCGCATCGGCGCGGCGCAGCAGGTCCGCGAACTCGCGCTTCACTTCGCCCAGAATGCGCACACCGAGGCCCGGGCCCGGGAACGGATGGCGATAGACCATATCGTGCGGCAAGCCGAGCTTCACGCCCAGCTCGCGCACTTCGTCCTTGAACAGTTCGCGCAGCGGCTCGAGCAGCTTGAGATTCAGCGTTTCCGGCAGGCCGCCCACGTTGTGGTGGCTCTTGATCGTGTGCGCGCCTTTCTTGCCCTTGCCCGCCGACTCGATCACGTCCGGATAGATCGTGCCCTGCGCAAGCCATTTCGCGTCCGTGAGCTTGCCCGCTTCGGTCTGGAACACCTCGACGAATTCCGCGCCGATGATCTTGCGCTTCGCTTCAGGATCGGTCACGCCAGCCAGCTTCGAGAGGAACGCCTCGCTCGCATCGACGTGAATGACGTTCACGCCGAGGTTGTCCGCGAACATCGACATCACCTGCTCGGCTTCGTTCAGGCGCAGGAGACCGTGATCGACGAACACGCAGGTCAACTGGTCACCGATCGCGCGATGCAGCAGTGCCGCCGCCACCGACGAATCCACGCCGCCCGAGAGGCCGAGAATGACGTGCTCGTTGCCCACCTGCTTGCGAATCGCCTCGACGGCTTCGTCGATGTAGTGGCCCATTTCCCAGTCGGCTTTCGCGCCGCAGATGCCGAGCACGAAGCGCTCGAGCATCGCGCGGCCCTGCACCGTGTGCGTGACTTCCGGATGCCATTGCAGGCCATAGAAGTGGCGCGCCTCGTCGGCCATCGCCGCGATCGGGCACGATTCGGTCGATGCCATCAGCTTGAAGCCGGGCGGCATATCGGTGACCTTGTCGCCGTGGCTCATCCAGACCTTCAGCATGCCGTGGCCTTCGCTCGTGCGGAAGTCCTCGATGCCTTCGAGGAAGCTCGTGTGGTTGCGCGCGCGCACTTCGGCGTAGCCGAATTCACGCAGATGGCCGCCGTCCACCTTGCCGCCGAGCTGCTCGGCCATCGTCTGCATGCCGTAGCAAATGCCGAGCACCGGCACGCCCAGTTCGAATACGGCTTGCGGCGCGCGCGGGGTATCGGTTTCGGTGACCGAGTTCGGGCCGCCCGAGAGGATGACGCCCTTCGGCGCGAACTCGCGAATGAATGCGTCGTCGACGTCGTACGGATGGATTTCGGAATAGACGTTGGCTTCGCGCACGCGACGCGCGATGAGCTGGGTGACTTGCGAACCGAAGTCGAGAATCAGGATTTTGTCGTGCATGGCAGCGGACGAGACCTAAAAAAGAACGGATACAGAAAGCCGCGCGCTGGATAAATCTGGCGCGCGGCGTGAATTCATCGGAACTGTGGCGCTTGACGGCAGCGGCGCTGAACAGCGAAATAAACTGCGAAGTCCGGGCGCAAGACGGCTGACGTTGCCTGTGCCGGGGTGGCTCGTGCGATCAGCCACGCAGCGGCGGCCGCGGCGCGTCGGCCGCTTCGTCTCGCGCGGCGAGGCGCGCCTCTTCCGCTTGCGCAGCAGTCGTATGCGGCTCGCTCGCCGGCACGGCAGGCGGCACCGGAGCCGGCGCCGCTGGCGTCACGGCCGGGCGCCGCACCACGGGCTCGGCACCCGCCGCGCCGGCCTCGGCCGGCCCGCCAGCAAAAGCCGGCTTCGCGTACACCACTGGCTCCTCACGCTTCGCCGCGGCCACCGCGCGCGCTTCGCGCTCCTGCGCGGCAGCCTCGGCCGCCTGCGCTTTATCGCGCCGCTTCACCGCACTGGCAAGCCGCGCGCCGCCCAGCCCGACGATGATGAGCCAGGCGCCCACCGCACCGGCCACCAACTGGCCGAAGCCCGTGAGCCGCGGCGCATGCAGGCCGATCAGCCAGACCAGCATCAGCACGCCGGCAATCCAGTTGACGTGCCCCGCAGCGCGCCCGACCATCGCCGTCAGGCCGCCGTCGAACGCCGCGCGCAATGCGATCCAGGCGAAGCCGAGCAGCACCACGCCGAACGCCTGTCCGATGAGCGCCGGCTGCGGCTGCACCAGTTGCAACGCGTTGTAGAGCGAGTTCCAGGGCGTGAGCAGGAACAGCACGCCGAAACCCAGCAACATCAACGCATCGACAATCAGCACTACGCGCAGCAGCGGCTTCATCGCGGCTTAGTCCACGTGGTAGTTGGGCGCTTCCTTCGTGATCTGCACGTCATGGACATGCGATTCGCGCATGCCCGCCGCCGTGATCTCGACAAACGATGCCTTGTCGTGCAGTTCGTCGATCGTGCTGCAACCGCAGTAGCCCATCGAGGCGCGCACGCCGCCGATCAGCTGGAACAGGATCGCGTTGACCGAACCCTTGTAGGCGACGCGGCCCTCGATGCCTTCCGGCACGAGCTTGTCGATATTGGCCGAGTTGTCCTGGAAGTAGCGGTCCGCCGCACCGTCCTTCATCGCGCCGACCGAGCCCATGCCGCGATACGACTTGTACTGGCGGCCCTGGTACAGGAACACGTCGCCCGGCGCTTCTTCGGTGCCGGCGAGCATGCTGCCCATCATCACAGCGTTCGCGCCCGCTGCAAGCGCCTTGGAGACGTCGCCCGAATAGCGCACGCCGCCGTCGGCGATGCACGGCACACCGGTGCCCTTGAGGGCGTCCGAGACGTTCGCGATCGCGCTGATCTGCGGCACGCCCACGCCTGCCACGATACGCGTCGTACAGATCGAGCCCGGGCCGATGCCGACCTTCACGCCATCCGCGCCGTACTCGACCAGCGCACGCGCGGCATCGGCCGTCGCGATGTTGCCGCCGATCACCTCGACGTTCGGAAAGTTCTTCTTGACCCACCGGACGCGCTCGAGCACGCCCTTGCTGTGGCCGTGCGCCGTGTCGACCACGATCACGTCGACGCCGGCCTGCACCAGCAGTTCGACGCGCTCTTCGTTGTCCGGGCCCACGCCGACAGCCGCGCCCGCACGCAGCTTGCCATGCTCGTCTTTACAGGCGGCCGGGTGCTCGGTCTGCTTGGTGATGTCCTTGACGGTCATGAGGCCGCGCAGTTCGAACGCGTCGTTCACGACCAGCACGCGCTCGAGGCGGTGGCTGTGCATGAGCGCCTTGGCTTCGGTGAGCGGCGTACCTTCCTTGACGGTCACGAGGCGCTCGCGCGGCGTCATGATCGAGCGCACTGGCTCGTCCAGACGCGTTTCGAAGCGCAGGTCGCGATTGGTGACGATGCCGACGAGCTGTGCGCCTTCAACGACCGGGAAGCCCGAAATGCCATGCTGCTGCGAAAGCGCGATGACGTCCGCGACCTTCATCTGCGGCGGAATCGTGATCGGATCGCGCACGACGCCCGACTCGAAGCGCTTCACCTTCGCCACCTCGCGCGCCTGCTCGGCGGGTGTGAGGTTCTTGTGGATGATGCCGACGCCACCCTGCTGCGCCATCGCGATGGCGAGGCGGCCTTCCGTGACGGTGTCCATCGCGGCCGAGAC
>DATEJU010000510.1:0-5448 GCA_035277805.1 Paraburkholderia sp.
GTCGAGATACTTCTCGAGCCCGAGGCCGGCCGCGAGCAGCGCTGCTTCGCCATCCTGACCAAGCTTGTTCAGGTAGTTGACGCCGGCCCACACTTCGTCGGGCGTGATGTCGAGATCGTCGATCGCCTTGAACAGGTCGCCCAGCAGGCGCAGGACGATCTGCTGCGACCGCGCATTGCCGCCATTCCCGCCGGCGTTCGACGCGGCCTTCAGCAGATCCTGCACTTCGCTGATTTCGAATACTTTGACGCTCATAAGGTGTCTCCACATGTATTTAGGGGGAAATGACCCGGGGGTGCTTGCTGTCGGAGAAGGGGCCACTCCGTGGCTCAAACGTCGCCGTCGTGTATCGACGACGGGTGGCGACACAACGGCGTCACCGAAATCTTCATGTACGGAAACAACGGCAGGCCGGTCAGGATCTCGTGCAGCTCGGCGTTGCCCGACACGTCGAACACGCTGTAGTTCGCGTACTCGCCGGCGATGCGCCAGATGTGGCGCCACTTGCCGCTGCGCTGCAGGTCCTGCGAGTACGCCTTCTCGCGGGTCTTGATCTCGTCGGCCATCCCGGCCGGCATGTCGGCCGGGAGGTTGACGGCCATGCGTACGTGGAAAAGCATCGTGATGTCCTGATACGTAATCGGGTTAGCGCGGGTTATCGCGGGTCAGCGGGCGACTTTCGTCAGCCCGTCGCGGGTGAAGCGCGCGACCTTCGCTTCGTCGAGCTCGATGCCGAGGCCCGGGCCGCTCGGCACGGTCAGTTCGAAATCGCTGTAGTCGAGCGGGGTCGTGAGAATTTCCTCGGTGATCAATAGTGGTCCGAACAGTTCGGTGCCCCACTGCAGGTTCGCGAAGCTCGCGAACAGATGCGCGGATGCAACCGTGCTGAATGCGCCTTCGAGCATCGTGCCGCCGTACAGTTCGATGCCGGCCGCATCCGCGATCGCCGCGACGCGTTGCGCGGCGAAGAGGCCGCCGCTCTGCTCGATCTTGATCGCGAACACGTCCGCGCCGTGATGCTTCGCGATCTCGAACGCGCTGTCCGGGCCCTGCAGGATTTCATCGGCCATCAGCGCGACCGGGAAGCGGCGCATCAGCCGCGCGAGCGCCGCGGCCGATGCGACCGGCTGTTCGACCAGTTCGCAACCGGCATCGGCCAGCGCCGGAATCGCGCGCGCGGCCTGCGTTTCGCTCCACGCCATGTTCACGTCCACGCGCACCGACGCGCGCGCGCCGACCGCCCGCTTGATCTCGGCGACGTGCCGGATGTCCGCGTCGAGCGCCTTCGCGCCGATCTTCAGCTTGAACACGTTGTGGCGGCGCAGGTCGAGCATCCGCTCGGCTTCGGCGATATCGGTCGCCGTGTTGCCCGATGCGAGCGTCCACGCGACCGGCAGGCGATCGCGCCGGCGGCCGCCGAGCAGTTCGCTGACCGGCACGCCGAGGCGCTTGCCGTGCGCGTCGAGCAGCGCGGTTTCGAGCGCGCTCTTCGCGAAGTGATTGACCTTCGCGAGCTTGCCGAGGAATGCCATTAGCGCCTGGATGCGCGTCGCGTCCTTGCCGACGATCGCCGGTGCGAGGTACGCATCGATCGCGAGCTTCATTGCTTCGGGGCTTTCCGGGCCGTAGGCCATGCCAGCGATCGTCGTGCCTTCGCCGATGCCGGTCACGCCGTCGCTGCAGATCACCTTCACCAGCATCAGCGTCTGGCCGTACATCGTGGCAACCGACAGCTTGTGCGGACGGATCGTCGGCAGGTCGACGAGGCGGGTTTCGATACGTTCGATGGTAACTGTGGACATGGGGCACGCTGCGTGTGGAGAGTTCATAAGGCGGATTTATACGCGTCAGGTAAAACCGGAGTCCAATACTTTTAGTTAACACCTTTCATACCCAATAGGTATTGAGAATCGCAATTAAGTCAGAAATATTGCAGTTCTCCATACCAATTTTGACTGCAGGCGACACTCGCAGGCGTGATGTAGCGTGAGGAAATGGGATCGGGACGACGCTGGCAAAAGGCGAAATGCGCCCGGCCGCTGGCCGGCGACACTGACCCTGCCTCGTTTTCACATCCAGCATCTCATGCGGCGATCAACCCGGCCTCGTAGTCGACGGGGGTAAGGTAGTCGATCGAGGTAGGCAGACGTTGCCGATTGTAATAGCCCTCTATCCAATCGACGATATCCAAGCGGGCTTGGGCACGCGTTTCGTAGTGATTCTGATAGATTCTCTCGACCTTCAATGTCTTGAAGAAGCTCTCCATCGGCGCGTTGTCCCAGGCGTTGGCACGACGGCTCATCGACACGCTTATCTTGAACGCGGCGGCCAGTTTCAGGTACGCGCGACTGGCATATTGAGCGCCGCGATCGGAGTGCAGCAGCAATCCCGGTGGCGGCTTGCGTTGCCAGCAAGCGCTGCACAACGCCTGGCAGACCAGATCCGCGTTGATCCGCCCTGACATCGACCAGCCCACGATGCGCCGGCTCGCCAGATCCAGGATCGCCGCCAAATACAGCCAGCCCTCGCCGGTCCTCACGAACGTGATGTCACTCACCTAGGCCTGATTGGGCTGCCAGCCATCGAAACGACGATCCAATAGATTCGAGGCCACCGGCAGGCGATGCGTCGAATCCGTGGCCACCCGATACGGACGCTTGTAGACCGGACGCAGTCCCTGGCGTTGCAGGCTGCGACGCCCGCGTCCAGCGTTCGCCGTCTGGCCCTGAGCACGCAATTGCCGCACGATACGGGGACGGCCGTAGCTGCCGCGATTGGCTCGATGGATTGCGGCGACCTCGGCGTCCAGTGCGGTATTGGCCTGAGCTCGCTGACTTGGCCCCCGACCACGCCATTGGCAATAGCCGCTGCGTGACACCCCCAGGACCCGGCAAAGCCGGCTGACGCTGTAGCGGTCGCGATGCTGATCGATCCATGCATACTTCATCGCGCCCCCTTCGCGAAGTATGCCGTCGCCTTTCGAAGGATCTCGATGTCTAGCTTCGCGCTGGCCAGTTCCTTGCGCAGTCTGCCAACCTCGGCTTCCAGATCATTGATCGGACGACGGCTGGACCCCGGCGCGCTGCCAGTCGGCCCTGTTGTCGTGTCCGTGTTGCCACTGCGCTGATCACGACACCAGTTCCCTAACGTGGCCACCGGCACGCCCAGCCTGCGAGCGGCCTCATGCTGGCCGACGCTCTCGGCTAACCGCACCGCATCCATCTTGAATTCCCGCGTGTATTGCCTTCTCGGTACCAATTTCTCTGACATGCTTCTGAGGCTAGCCCCTTGGCGATAGCGTTGCATCGTGCCCACCACCGATCGCGATCATAGTCGGTCGTGGGTTCGACGCAGACGTCAATCGCTGACCGCCGTTTACGATGGAAACTGACCCGTCATCGTCTTCCGCCTAAGAAGCGCCAACAGAATGATTTTTGAAGGTGTCGCCAGCAAATGATGCAGGCGGCGATTTTCATGAACGCCTCGTGTATGGCGGCGAGGCGCTCGAACCGAATGCGCAGGCGTCTGAAGTTATGCAGCCACGCGAAGGTGTGCTCGACGACCCATCGGGTCTTACCAAGGCCGCTGCCGTGTGGCTCTCCACGGCGTGCGATCTGCGTAGCAATACCGGCAGCGTGCAGGGGCTTGCGATATTTGTCGTGGACGTAACCGCGATCCGCTTGCACGATGACGGGCTTTGACAGAGGCCGCCCCCGCTTGCCTCGAATGGGCGGGATGGCCTCGATCAGAGGCAGCAATTGGGTAACGTCGTTGCGATTGGGCCCGTGAGGATCAGCGCGAGCGGGATGCCCTGCGCTTCGGTAACGAGATGGTGCTTTGAACCGGGTCGTGCCCGATCGCTGGGATTGGGTCCTGTTTTTTACCTGATCCCACTGCACGAATGGAGGACGAATCGATGACCACACGCGACCAGTCGATGCGATCGGCTGCACGAAGTTTCGCCAGCAATACTTCTTGCAGCCGGTCCCAGACGCCCGCCTATTGCCAGTCGCGCAGTCTGCGCCAGCATCTCATGCCCGAGCCACAGCCCATTTCCTGCGGAAGCATTTCCCAGGGAATACCGGATTGCAGCACAAACAGGATGCCGGTCAGCACGGCGCGATCGTCAAGCGGCTTGCGGCCCGGGTATCGCATACGGTGTGGCTTCGGTGGAGGCAGCAGTGGTTGGATCAGTGACCACAGTTCGTCATCGAGTATCGGTTTGGCCACGGCCTCCTCGTCAGCGAAACAACGAAGAGGTCAACAAAACGCGCGGCGGGTTAACAGCCCCCAACACTCATTTTGTTAGAGTTTTTAAGTGAACGCAGAAGATCGCAGGAACCCCGCCTCGATTGCGACGCAATGAAATAGCCACATGTGTCCGAGGACCGTTGACGCGCGGCGCTAGGCGGCCCAGGAGAGTAGCGCGCACACGCAACAGGCACGCGCGCGCTGTTAGATCAGCCGGAGTCAGATGCTGGTTGGCTTGGATCCCTTCTCCGCCCGGCAAATCGCCTCTCTTTGCAACTGCGGGAACGATTGAACAGCCGAGCTTTGATGTCTGGCATGCTCATGAAGTTCTTGCCCCGTATAGGCAAGCACTGCACCGCCGAGCACCAACTCGAGCCCCATGATGAACAGCACGGTTTTCGGATGACACCGCAGCGCACCGAGAATGCCACATCTTTGCGGCCTCGCCTGTTCGCCGAAACCAAGCCGCCGCCTGATCCATGCCCAAACGCCCAGGCATTGCCCGAGAAACATCGCACCTAGCATGCAACAAGGCATATCCGCTCCAGATTCGCATGGTCAAGCCGGCCGCACGGTGACTTCAGTGCGCCCGTCAATGCTCACTTGAAGACTCGCCACACCTAGAGGGCCACTGTCGAATTCTGACTGGATTGCACCCGTGACCTGGTAGCGCGTACCAGGCATCAGCCGCTCCAGCGTTATCGACTCCGTGCCTGCCTCCTGGCCGTTATACAAGACGAGGTCGAGGCCCACTCCGTCGCTGACCGCTTTTGCGACAAGCACGCGAGGGTAGACGCAATCCGTCAGGATGGGACCATCGAGCGCGCGACGGTCGGGACCGACATTGATCAAGTCCTGCCAATCGTTTCTTCTTGACCATCGAGCAGCCGCCAAATTCAAATTGGCCGCTGTAGAGATTCGCTCAAACGCATAGACAGCCGGATCGCTCACTCTGACCAGGAGCTCATCTGCCTTGCGCAGCGCGGCCTCGGCCATCGCGTCGTCACCGTGCTCCCGAGCCGCCAAGGCGATACCGGCAAGAATGAAGCCTGGATTCTTCCCATAGTTTCCGGTGTCGAAGCACTCCTCCCACTTCACCCCTTTCAAAGTCAATTCGCAGTTGGTCAGCTCCAAGAACTCCGCGCGCGCCAGCGCATACCAGCGCTTCGCGTACCCTGGATGGATCGCATTCATTGC
>DATEJU010000511.1:0-12693 GCA_035277805.1 Paraburkholderia sp.
GCCGCTCGTGGAGCAGATGAAGGAAGCGCTCAAGGACAAGGCCAAGGACGTGCGCCTCACGTTCCGCCTGACCGATTCGCCGAGCTGCCTCGTGGCCGACGAAGGCGACATGAGCGGCTACCTGCAGCGCATGCTCAAGGCCGCGGGCCAGCAGGCGCCGGAAATGCATCCGATCCTCGAAGTCAATCCCGAGCATCCGCTCGTGAAGGCGCTGCGCACGGATAGCGCGGACTTCGGCGACTGGTGTCATCTGCTGTTCGATCAGGCGCTGCTTGCAGAAGGCGGTGCGCTGGAAGATCCGGCGAGTTTTGTGAAGCGTACCAACGCGTTGCTGCTTGCGCGGGCGAGCTAAAGCGCCTCGCGCCGCTCGCGCTTTGCGCGGGCGCGGCGCTTACATCGTCGATCCCCTTGCGGCCGCGCGCTGCAAGGGGATTTTCTTTACGGCTTCGATTCGCTTCGTTCCGCTTCGACGCACGACCGGCGGCGAATTGAAATGCATGCGGCCTATAATGCGCGCCATGCCCATCCGATTCGATGCCGCCGACGCGCACTGGCGCGTCGCGCCCCTCGCGGCCTTTAGCGCCGATCAGAAAGACTGGCTCACGCGCGGCGGTTCGCTCACCGCGCACTTGCGCGCGCTCGGCCACGTTGTGGTGCGCGTGACGCGTGAAGCCGTCGACATGCCCTGGCCCGACGAATGTGCCGCGCTCGGCTTCGCGCCGCGCGAACGTGCGTGGGTGCGCGAGATCGTGCTCGAAGTCGACGGCGTGCCGTTCGTGGCCGCGCATAGCGTGACGCCGGTCGTGGCGAGCCACGGTATCTGGCAGGCCATGCGCCGCCTGCGCACGCGTCCGCTGGCGGAATTGCTCTACACCGACAGCGGCGTCGCGCGCTCGGCGCTCGTGAGCCGGCGTGTGTGTGCGCGGCATCCGCTCCATGCGCTTGCCGCACGCGAGACGCAAGAGCATGTGCCGCACGCGTTCGTCGCGCGCCGCTCAGTGTTCGAGCGCCACGCTGCGCCGCTGCTCGTGACCGAATGCATGCTGCCCGCGTTGTGGGCGCGTCTTGCGCGCGATGCGCAGCCGGCATTGCCCGCATATTCGACACACTCGGCGCGCGAGCGTAGGCCGCTTGGTCACACGGCCTCGAGGGCATCCCATCTTTCACAGCAGGCGGCGCGTTGAGCGCCGTCGCTCCACCCTGCGAGTCCTCGCCGATGAGCCTCAAGCGCTGCTTTGCACCGGTCGTCGATGCGCACACGCGCGTGCTGGTTCTCGGCAGCCTGCCGGGCGAGGCGTCGCTTGCGCATCAGCAGTACTACGCGCACAAGCAGAACCGTTTCTGGAAGCTAATTGGTGACGTCATTGAGCGGGATCTGTCGGCGATGGCGTATCCCGCACGTCTGGCGGCCTTGCTTGAACATCGCGTTGGGCTATGGGATGTCGTGGCGGAAGCGCGGCGCATTGGCAGCCTTGACAGTCGGATCCGTAATCATGCAAGCAACGATCTCATCGCTCTTGTCGAGACTTTGCCGAACTTGGTCGCTATAGCCTTTAATGGCGGAGTCGCAGCCAAAATCGGGGTGCAGGCACTTGGTGAGACGGCGACTAGATACAAACTCATCCGTTTGCCGTCAAGTAGCCCCGCGTATGCTGCGGTGTCGTACGAAGCAAAACTGGAGAATTGGCGGCAACTGCGGAGTTGTTTGGACGTGTAGTTCGCTATCCCGCCCAAAGACCAAGGTTTGCCTGTCCACCGGGTGTGACGTATTCAAGATGTCAGCGAAAATCAGCGAAAAGACGATATATCTATGACCTTGTGAAGGGAATCGTTATCCTCGTGTGCAGACGGTGGTCGTAAGGCCTCTGGGAGAATTTTCGGATTGTAACGTTCAATCAACTGGCGAACGTGGCGTACATGGCCGACATTGACGTTGAAGCCGGCGCTGCGCAAGTCCTTGGCACCTTTGCGATTTGCATTTTCACCGGATGGCTCCAACCCGGTTGATCCCGCTGAAGGCGCACGAATAAGCGCATCCACGAACATTTCCGGCGCAAAGCCATAGGTCAATGTAATGCTAGAGAGTTCGGCTCGATCCTTCCTTTCTTGCTCAGTGGCTATCTCTTGCTCTCGGCATGTTTGGAGTTCGTCTGCATCCTCAAGGCTCCACGCTATGACGCGGTGAATTGGAAACCGGTTTGAATGGGAGATATCGTCGTCACGCTCATCGCGGATAGAAAGTCGAAGGCGTCAACGACATCGACCTCAAAGGTGTACTTAAGCCGCTCAATCAAGCTCTCATAGGCGGAGCGAACGGTGCATATCAGGATGAATCGACTACATCAGAATTGTAGGTGGCGCAAGGGCCATAGCTCTCACGCGGTTCTGTGAGGCGTTCACCTTGACGCCCAGTCAGCCGGGCGAGTTCGCTCCGCTGGATGACGTCAGGGTGCCCATTACGATTGCCAGTTGGGGGCTCACGATTGATGGTCGGTCGCAGGAAACCTTGCTTGTCACCCTTGAAGCGAATGAGGTGCCGATCAGAACGCAGTCTCGTTCAGGGATCTGCGGCAACTGCAGGGTGCGTATCGCTTACGGTCTGTGCGAGACGGATCATGACATCGCACTCAGCCCGGGAGAACGTGCGGATGGGTACGTCCTCGCCTGTTGCAGTCGTCCTGACGGGACCGCGCTCGAACTCGAGGTAACGGGAGCTCGGCTGGATCCTTGCTTCGCGCGATTGTTTGATGGCGGGATGGGGCGGGTGGCGGTCGGGTTGACGCCTGCGCCGTGAGGTACCGGTGACGCCCGCGATGCGCACGCCTGTCCTGAAAATACGCCTGAAATATGCGGTGCCCCCTGGATTGCTGTTCAACTTCCTGACATGGAGACGGTCGCCCGGTAACGGCGACCATCTTTTTAATTCACCATTTTCCACGTATAGGAAATAAATCTACCGGCTGGGCGTGCTCTCGGATTCTCAGAAGTGAGACCGGCCGCGGCAATGAGGCGTTGAAATGCGTGAGCCGTGTGCGGGGAGCCCGCATGCACGGTTTCTGGGTAGCTGCGGTGCAGTAACGCACCGCGGCTACCCAGCCACAATGTGTCAAACTTTCATCGAACCGTACCGCCTGCCAATGCAGTCGGCCGATACGTTGCACCGTCGCTCTTGCCGGAACAAGCAGGCGTACTCCTTGCCCAGGGAACACCTGCTTGTCAGGAACTCCGTCTTCGGCACCCGGCGTCTGAAGGGCACAAGCGTTCCGAATGGGGATCAACGCGTCAATCGGCCGGGGCGACGTTGCCTTCAGTCTGGAAAATAGTCAGCGCGCCGTATCTGCTTACCAGGGTGTTGAATTCCGCAGGATCATAGAAGGCACATGTGCCGCCCGTAAACGCTTTTGCAGTCGCGAGGCAGAATTGAACCGCTTCTGCCAGATCAATTTCATGGTTGGCATTCACCGCCGATCCTGAAACAGCCGACTCCGCAGTGATGGCCACGCCTACAACCGGGGCCGCTGTGGCGACGCTTGGCTGCATGATGCTGTTAAAGTGGCTGATTCCGTTGTCGTATGGCGTGATATCCTGGATCGCCAGCGGGAACGTACAGGCATGCCGCCCGGTGGTCGACTCCATGATGTTTACAAGATCGGAGCTGACTTTCAGGACATATCCTTGCATGGCCGTTGGCGAGATCGCAAAACCGCGCTGCTTGGTAATGTAGTTCGCTTTTGACGCATCGACCGACAGAATCGCATCCATGGCAGGATCGACCTCGTACGAGTTCATCACATCGTTCGTGACGGGCAGGCCCATCATCGGCGGATTCTTCGAGGTGTCGATATAGCCCTGTGGACTGATATGAAAGGTGACGATTACGTCGCCGGTGAGCGCATCTCCCTTCGACTTCATGTCAGCCAGTTTCAGCGCCGCTGCAAGTCCGCAGACCGGCCCGTCCCCGTCCGACACCATTCCGATTTCCTGCGGCCGCGCCCCGGTACCGCCGCATCGTCCGTTGATACCCAGAGTCGGAGCAGGATTCTGTGCGCCGGAATTTTTCCCGTTTGTACCGGGGATCGTGATCTTGACGAACCAGGTGATCCAGTCAGGTTGTGTGCCGACTTCGGTGTCGTTCACAGCATTCGATTCGGCGAACACCCCATAGGCCTTATAGGAATCGAACAATGCGACCGCGTCGTCGCCGGTGACAATTGCACTGTCAAGAAAATCATACGCGGTGAGAACTTGTGAAAGCGCCATTTTAAATTCCTTGGATTTAGTACAACTACAGTGTCACAAAATAATGACTCTATATGCTATATGTTTGGGCCGGAGGGGGCTGGTGAGATAAAGGCTAGAATAAAATTCCGTACCTATCAAGCCATTCAAGCCTGTCACATTTGTTCCGTAAATAATGCGGATGTTCGATGCGATAACGATTACGGTCAAATTATTTGATAATAAACCTCTGGCGAATCCCGGTATATAACGCAACAAACATCTCCGCATTCAAAACATGATTCTCGCTCCTGCGAAAATCTTTCGCGCCGGAATATAAATTTGACATTTATCAAATCAACAAGGGGCTTACTATCATTCCGGGCGTTAACCCGTATGTTCGCGAAAAAAAGAGATCGGCACACTGCCGTCAATTTCGGAGACGACGTTTCTTATAGAGAGACAGTAATGTTGCTCAAAAGCCTCGGCAGTGCACTTGAACTGTTACGGTATTTCACTTCCAGGCAACCTGTTTGGGGCGTGCGTGAACTTGCCAGGGAGTGCGGTGCTCACCATTCAGTTGTGCACCGGATTCTTGCCACCTTTGCGGCAGACGGCTATCTGGTGCAGGACGAGCTGGGCCATTACGCGCTGGGGCTTCGCTGGTTCGAAATGGGCGAGATTGTGCGGCAGACGGTTTCGCCAACAGAGATTGTTGCGCCCGTTCTGCACCGGCTGAAGGAGATGAGCGGCGAAACCGTTTTTCTCTCAGTGCTGGACAACAGGGAAGGGCTTTGCCTCGACATCGCCCACAGCGACCAGCAATTGCGTTTCTCGATTGAGCAGGGCAAGCGCTTCCCCTTGCACCTCGGGGCACACGCCAAGGCGATGCTCGCGTTCATGCCTGAGGATGAACGAGCCGACATATATGCACGGGAGGCGGCCATGGGCGGCACAGCCGATGTCGCGGCGCTAGAGGCGTCGCTTGAACAGGTTCGCATGAATGGCTGGGTTCAGACCTGGGAAGAGGCCACACCGGGTGTCACGGGCATTGCGGTGCCGGTCTGGATGAAAAGCCGCAGCCGGGTGGCAGGTTCGATCTCCGTGTGTGGTCCCAGGCAACGGATCGATGACTCCTGCGTGCCACGGATGCTGGAACTGCTACGCGAGGCGCAACGCAACATTGAAGGCGTCGTCGGGCTGCTGCGATAGACGCGGCGCGAAACAAAGCGCGATCCTCGCGTATCTCATTAAATAAGGATACCTACATTTATGAAAGCAATGAAAGACTCGGGCACACAGGCCCGTTCTGCGATGCGCGCGCCCGCAATCGCCGGCGCGCGCTTTGCGGAACCGCTGCTGCTGCTTGTATCACTGCTGCTGTCCGTGCTGGGCGCGATCATTGGCATGCAGCTGATTGTCACCCTCGGCATATCGGCCAACACCTCCATCATCGGCGCGCTCATCGCCATTGTCTTCTCGCGCATTCCGCTCGAGCTCGCCCGCCGCTTTCGCGCGCTCGAGCGGCAGAACCTTGTGCAGACCGCGATTTCGTCCGCAACGTTTGGCGCGGCAAATTCCCTCATGATTCCGATTGGCGTGCCGTACGCAATGGGCATGCCGCATCTGGCCATGCCCATGCTGATCGGCGCACTCGCCGCCATGCTGGTCGATGGTGCGATGCTGTATTTCCTCTTCGGCAGCCGCACCTTTCCGGCAACGGGAAGCTGGCCGGCGGGCGTGGCCACCGCCGAGGCCATATGGGCAGGCGACCAGGGCGGCCGCAAGGCGGCGTTCCTCGGTCTGGGCGTGCTCGTCGGCGTAGGTGGTGCGGTGTTCGGGGTACCGATGTCGGCCTTTGGCGCGGCATTTCTCGGCAATATCGCGGCACTCTCGATGCTTGGTGTGGGCCTGCTGCTGCGCGGTTATTCCGTCGCGCTGACCGGTGTCGACATCGCAAAGGCATACATTCCGCACGGCATCATGATTGGCGCGGGTACGGTAGCGATGCTTCAGGTCGGGCGGGAGATCTGGCGCTCACGTCGCCCGGCAAACCTCGAGGCAGGGATGGAGGCAGCGGCGTCGGGGCGCGCAGGACGGGTGCTGCTGGGCGGATACGTGATTTACGCGCTGATCGCACTGCTCATCGTCTACCTGGCGGACGGGTTCGAGAACATGTCGACCGGCATGCTGATCGCGTTCGTGCTTTACGCGGCGTTTGCGGCCTACGTCCATGAACTCATTGTCGGCATCGCGGCGATGCACAGCGGCTGGTTTCCCGCGTTCGCCGTTGCGCTCATCACCTTGACGATCGGCATCGTGATCGGCTTTCCGCCGACCGCGCTGGCCGTGCTCGCCGGGTTCTCGGCGGCCACCGGACCGGCGTTCGCCGATATGGGCTACGACCTCAAGACCGGTTATCTGCTTCGCGGGGAAGGGCGCGACCCCGAACTCGAACGTGCAGGACGACGCCAGCAACTTTTCGCAGCCTTGGCGGGTTTCCTTGTGGCAGGTGCGGCCGTTTTCCTGTTCAGCAAGGGCTTCTTCGCCCGTGACATGCTGCCGCCGGTCGACCGCGTCTATGCGGCCACGATCAAGGCCGGAACGTCCTGGGAGATCGTGCGCAATCTGGCGCTGTGGGCGGTGCCAGGCGCCATCCTGCAATGGGTGGGCGGCGCGAAGCGGCAGCTTGGCGTGCTGCTCGCGACCGGTCTGCTGCTGACCTCGCCGCTCGCCGGTTTTGCCGTGCTCGCGGGACTGCTGCTGCGCGTGATCATTCGCCGCAGGCGCGGCAGTGAGCCGCCTGAACTGAGTGCCTTCGCAGGCGGTGTCATCGCCGGCGACGCGATCTTCACCTTCGGCCGCTCATTCATCCGGCTCAGGTAACGCCATGCCCGAAAGGAGTGTTCCGCCCATGATCAACATCGAACGTATCCGCCTGGATACGCCGCTCACACGAAGCACGATCTATCTGGATACGGCCGCCGCGTCGCTGCCACCCGATCCGGTGCTCGAAGCGGTGTGCAGTTATCTCCTCGACACGGGCCACACCGGCATCTATCAGCCTGCGTTTCGCAAGGCAACGTATGCCCGCGTTGAGGCCGTGCGCGAGCAGCTTGCTGTATTCCTGAACGCCCAGGCGTGCGAGATCGCCTTTGTCAGGAACGGCAGCGAGGCCATTTCGCTGGTTGCGCAGGGGCTTGACTGGAAAGCCGGCGACGAGGTGCTCGTTGCGGACACGGAGATGCTGAGCAACCTGCTGCCATGGAAGCGGCTTGAGGTGACGCACGGCGTGAAGGTCCGTAGCGTGGCGGCCGGTGGCGATGGGGTGCTGGATCCGCACGCGTTCGCCCGGGCCATGACGCCGCGTACGCGTCTCGTGACGTTTTCGCATCTGCCCAATTCCACGGGCGCGCTGCAGGACGCGGCCGCGATCTGCGAGGTGGCGCGCCGTGCCGGTGTGCTTTCGCTCGTGAACGGGTCGCAGAGCGTGGGCATGGTGCGCACCGATGTCGGCGCGCTCGGCTGCGATTTCCTTGCCGGTTGCGGCCGCAAGGCGTTGCGCGCCATTGAGGGGAGTGGCTTTCTCTATGTGAGGCAAGGGCTCGCCGAAGCCATGGAGCCGGCGCTCACGGGCTGGTGGAATGGGGTCTATGACCGCAAGAGCGGTGAGCTTTCGTTCGTGTCCGGAGCCCGCCGTTTCGAGGCAGGCTGCCCGGTCGTGCCGGCCATTCTCGGCCTGGGCGCAGCCCTTTCCTACGTCCATTCGATCGGCATCGACGCGATCGAGGCGCGCGTGCGCGAACTGACGGCATATGCGGTCGCCCGTCTTTCTGAGTTGCACGGCCTTGAACTGTACGGTCCGCACGATCCCGCGAGGCGCATCGGCATCGTGCCATTCAACGTGCGGGGCGTCGATCCGTCCCGGATCGTCGGCGAGCTCGAGCAGCATCACTGCATCATCGAGGCAGGAAATTTCATGGCCGACGCGATTCTGGCCCGCTACGGCGTGTCCACGATGGCGCGCGTTTCGCTGCATTACTTCAATACGCGTGACGAGATTGACCGCATGGCGGCGCTCGTACAGGCGGCCGTCAACCTGTAACCCCAACCTGCACCGGAGGACAAATCATGCAACGTATCCTGCTCATGAGCAGCTCCCGCAAGGATCACCTCGGCTATCTCGAGCATGCGGGAGAACAGATCCACGCGGTGCTGCGCAGAGAGAAGCGCCGTATCGCATTCGTTCCCTTCGCGGGTGTGACCTTCAGCTTTGATACCTATGAAGGCATCGTCAAACCCGTGTTCGAGCGACTGGGGTACGAGCTCGAGGCGGTGCATCGCAGTGACGATCCGCGGGCGGCCATCGAGCGCGCAGACGCCATTGCGGTAGGGGGCGGCAATACGTTTGCCCTGCTCAAACGCATGTACGACGCCGGCATCGTCGAGGCTGTGCGCGCGAAAGTCCAGGCCGGCACGCCTTACATCGGCTGGAGCGCCGGAAGCAACGTGGCCTGTCCGACCATTCGCACAACCAACGACATGCCCATCGTGCAGCCGCCGACGCTCAGGGCGCTGGCTCTGGTGCCATTCCAGATCAACCCGCACTTCATCAGCGGCAAGCCGGCCGGCCACAATGGCGAGAGCCGCGAGGAACGACTGGCCGAATTTCTCGAAATCAACGCGCCAGAGCAGGTATTCGCGCTGCCCGAGGGCTCCGCGCTGCTCTCCGATGGCACAACCGGCACGGTGCTTGGCGAGCGCGGTGCGCTGCATTTCATCGACAGGAAGATCGTCGCGAAACTCGGTGAAAACGAGACGTTCGAACTGCGCCGGATCACGGGACCGGCTGGCCTGCAGGACTGGGCACCGTTTGGCGTCTGAGGCAACTGTGCGAAGACGCAGGCAAGCCAGGGAGACAAACCAGTGAGAAAACATTATCTTGCGCTTGCCCTCATGGCGGGCGCGGCGCTGCACGCGCACGCACAGTCGTCGGTGACGCTTTATGGTGTGATCGACGTCGGCATCAATTACCAGACGCACACCAATCCGGCCGGTTCGTCCACGTGGTCCATGCAGCAGGGCAACGAAGGTTTCCTCTCGGGTAGCCGCTTTGGCCTCACGGGCAGGGAAGACCTGGGCGGCGGCTGGTACTCGGGGTTTTCGCTCGAAAACGGCTTTCTTGCCAACAGCGGCAAACTCGACCAGCAGGCGCAGCTGTTTGGCCGCCAGGCCCTCGTCAAGCTCGGCCAGCAACGCTACGGGGAACTTGCGCTCGGCCGTCAGTACACGACGGCGAACACTATGCTCTACTACGTCGATCCGCTTGGCGTAGGCGCTTCGCCGACGAACTCGTGGCAGGTCTATATGACCGGCCAGCGCTATGACAATGCGCTCAGCTACACGGGCAGCTACGGGCCGCTGCAGGCGATCGTGGAATATGCCGCGGGAGGTATCGCCGGCAATACCCGCGCGCGTTCGTCGATTTCCATGGGACTGAAGTACGCGCAAAAGCATGTCACCGCCATCGCCGATGTGCAGCAGACCAACGATTCGCAGGACCGCTACGCGCGCATCTATCTCGCGGGCGTCAAACTGCCGGCGGGCCCGGTGGATATCTACGCCAACTACCTCCACAGCGACCGGGCGGCGGGCTTCGATTCGTCGAACGGGGGGACCGATACCGCTTCGATTACCAGCATGGCCTCGGGCTCGCCGGCGTCAGCGGCGGCGATCAACAGGGTGTTCGCGAGTCACCGGCGCGATGACTTCTTCACGGTGGGGGCCAACTGGCGCGTCATGCCCCAGTTGCAGCTCATCGGTGCGCTCATGTACGACCGCACGCTGGCCCAGTCATTCAGTGGCACCCGCACGACCAGCTATGGCGTCGTCGACTACTACCTGAGCAAGCATACCGACGTCTATCTGGCTGGCGCCTACGACCGCGTGACGGGGGGCTGGGCCGGACTCTTCGGCAACGGCACGACCAACGCCGCTGCCACCGGCGGCGCAGCGCTAAACGGACGCAACGAACAGGTTTCTGCGTTCGCGGGCCTCAGGCACAAATTCTGAATCGTTTCGCTGGCCAGTGCCTGGGCGCCGGCCGGTTTCTATCAAGCAATCCTGATGAGGTAAGGTAAGTGTCTTTGCAATGCACATTGGCAGTTCACGAAATCCTGGACAGCGCGAAGGCGAATGGCCAGACGGTTGCCGCGATGTTCGAGCCATGGCTGGAAACCGGCGTCAAGGTCAAGGTGGATACGGTCAAGGGCGAATTGCCGGGAGACCCCGAGACTGTCACCGACTTCGTGTCGATCCTGATACCGGGCACTACCGGCAAGACGAAGGGTGGGGGCTCGCGCACGCTCGGCATCATCGGACGTAATGGCGCGAGCGGTGCGCGTCCGGCCCGTATCGGCATGATTTCCGATGCCGACGGTCCAATCGGTGCGATTGCATGCGCGCTCAAGCTCGCGAAAATGAAGGCCGCGGGCGACGATCTGCCCGGCGACGTGATCGTGACCACGCACATCACGACAGACGGACCGATCACCTACAACGACCGCGTGCCTTTCGCCGGCATGCCGGTTTCGTCCGTCACGATGAACCATTACGAGGTGTCGCCCGAGATGGATGCGATCCTCTCGATCGACGCGTCCAAGGGCAACAGCATCGTCAAGCAGCGTGGCTTTGCCATTACGCCCACCGCGATGCAGGGCTATATCCTGCGCGTATCGCCGGACCTCGTGAAGATCATGGAGTCGACCACGGGCCGACCGGCGTTCACGCTGCCGATCAGCCTGCAGGACATCACGCCCTACAACAACGGGCTCTATCACTTCAACAGCATCATGCAGCCACACATTGCGACCCGTGCACCCGTGGTTGGCGTGGCGCTGACCGCACAGTCCGTGGTCGGGGGCAGCGACTCGAGCGCGAACCATGAAATCGACATCGCCGAATCCGTGCGCTTCTGTCTGGAAGTGGCCAAGCGCTTTACGGTTGCATTCCCCGAAAACCCATGCGAGTTCTATAACGCCACAGAGTGGAAACTGATTCGCAGGATGTATCCGGATCTCGCGGTGTTTCAGACAGTCGGCAACGCGGTAAGCGCTGCGTGATGGCACGCTGACGGCACTCCCAGCAGGCAAGCCGAAGGTGCCTCGGCACGCACAGAGGTAGCCGCGCCAATTCGGACAGTCGGACAAGCGGAGCGCTTGGGGCCTGAGCCGGCGATAATGCCGGTAAAGGAACCCAGAAGATGGCGAAGGGAACCCGACGGACGCACTCAGCCGCGTTCAAAGCGAAAGTGGCGATGGCGGCGGTCAAAGGTGAGCGGACGCTGGCCGAATTGGCGCAGCAGTTCGATGTGCACCCGAACCAGATTACCGAATGGAAGCGGCAGTTGCAGGAGCGCGCAGCCGACGTTTTCGGCGCAGGTGGCACGGCGTCGAGTGAGCCGCAAGTCGATTTGAAGGAGCTACATGCGAAGATCGGCCAGCTCACCCTGGAGAACGATTTTTTAAGCGGCGCGCTCAACAGAGCGGGATTGCTGAGCGCAAGGCGATGATCGCTCGTACGTACGCGTTGCCAATTTCGCAGCAGGCGCGACTCGTTGGTATCGCACGATCGAGCGTGTATTACCGGGCGCAACCGGTGAGCGAGGCGGACCGGTTGCTGATATGCCGCATCGACGAACTGCACATGGATTTCCGTTTGCTGGAGCGCGGATGCTGGTGCGACTGCTGCGTCGCGAGGGCCACGAGATTGGCCGCAGGCGCGTGCGCACGCTGATGAAACGCATGGGCGTGGAAGCGCTGTACTGCAAGCCGAACACGAGTGGACATCGTGAACACCGATCAGGGCAGCCAGTTCACGGCGGGCGCGTTCATCGAGGCCGTACTGGGTCGAGGCGTGCGGCTGTCGATGGACGATAAAGGGGCCTGGCGCGACAACGTGTTCGTCGAACGCGTGTGGCGCAGCGTCAAGTACGAAGAGATTTACCTGCGAGCTTACGAGTCGGTCAGCCATGCCCGGCGCTCCATCGGCGACTACATCGAGCTGTACAACCGAAAACGGCCCCATTCGAGCCTGGCGGATCGGACGCCGGATGAGGCATACTTCGCAACGCTGCCTGCGATCAAATCGGCAGCATGATTGCCTCGGACGTTCCACTTAAAAATCTCAGCAAACTGTCCGAACGAGTGAGGCCACCTCTGACCTCAGACCTCGTTGGAGGCGAAGTTCTCAGTGAAGCCCGGCAGGTAGCCTTCGGGCCAGATGATGGCATTCATTTCAATGGGAATAGTCCTCATGTTCGGTGACATTACGGACATGATGGGGATCTGCATGAAATAAATCCAATCCTCGTTTTTTATTGCCACCATCAGAACTTGATATATCTCGGTAGCTGCCGAACCTGCGCATCCAACCAGTGGCTCCATGGCCGAAACAGGCAAGATTCACAGCCATGTG
>DATEJU010000512.1:0-3354 GCA_035277805.1 Paraburkholderia sp.
CTCGCGGCGGATAACGCGTTTTTACGTGACGGCAAGCTCGTCATTTCAGAAAAAGATCCTTGGGCCATGCGCGGCTATCAGTTATATGGGCAGGTTGCCGAGCAGGTCGGGCTAACGTGGGGTGGCCGGTGGAAATTGATGGATCTCGGGCACGTCGAATATCACAAGCCCGGTTTCGTGCTCGGGCGCAGGGCTGCGGCTCTTCAAAAAGTCCAATAAGCGTGCCAATGGAATCGCAAACGACACGCGTCGTGGCACGCCATCGTGTCCGATTCGCGGAAATGGCCGAAATAGCCGAGATGGCCGACATGGTTTCGCCACCGAACGCCTATAAGCTCGAGCGGGCCGCCGTGGCCATCCGCCGTGGTCGCCGCACGCACAATCAGAACAGCACTCAAAGCACCAGGACCTGACCGGCTTATGCAACGCTTCCTCAACGTGTTGACCCACAGGCGCACGCTTTCCATCATCGGCTTCATCGCGCTGGCCGCGGTGCTGTTCATTGCCGCCGACACATTGCAGGTCGCGCTCGCGTGGGTCGCGCTCGTCCTTGGCGTGCTGCTCGGAATATGGCTGCTCGTCTGGATCGTGCGCCGCATTCGCGTGCACCGCGCCAACCGCAACCTCGGCGAAATGCTCGAGCAGCAGGCCCAGGCCGAAAGCCCCAGCGCCGTTGCCGCGCGCGGCAAGGAGGCCGAGCTCGACGCGCTGCGCACGCGCCTCGTGGACGCGGTCAAGACCATCAAGACCTCGAAGATCGGCCAGCTTTCGGGCGGCTCGGCGCTCTACGAGTTGCCGTGGTACATCGTGATCGGCAATCCGGCGGCGGGCAAGAGCAGCGCCGTGCTCAATTCGGGCCTGCAATTTCCTTTCGCCGATAAAAAAGACGCCATCGTGCACGGCATTGGCGGCACGCGTAATTGCGACTGGTTCTTCACGACCGAAGGCATTCTGCTCGACACGGCGGGCCGCTATTCGGTGCATGAGGAGGACCGTGGCGAATGGCTCGGCTTTCTGGGGCTGCTCAAGCGCTTCCGGCCCAAAGCGCCCATCAACGGCATTATCGTGACCGCGAGCATTGCCGAGCTCACGGGCAACCGCCCCGAGTTCGCCATCAATCTCGCGAAGAACCTGCGCCAGCGCGTGCAGGAGCTCACCGAGAAGCTCGAAGTGTTCGCGCCTGTGTACGTGATGTTCACGAAGGTCGACCTCATCACCGGCTTTACCGAATTCTTCAGCGGTAGCGAGCGCAACGAATACGACCGCGTCTGGGGCGCCACCCTGCCCTATGAGCCCGACGAGAAACGCGACGTCGTCACGCTGTTCGACGAGCGCTTCGAAGAGCTCTACGACGGCCTCAAGGAAATCAGCATCGCGCAGATGTCGATCAGCCGCGGCAACGCGCTCACGCCGGGGCAATTGAGCTTCCCGCTCGAATTCTCGACCATCAAGCCTGCGCTGCGCGCGTTCCTCGCCACGCTGTTCGAAAACAATCCCTTCCAGTACAAGCCTGTTTTCCGGGGCTTTTACTTTACGAGCGCCTTGCAGGAAGGCGAAACCAACAGCGCCGCCGCACAGCGCATCGCCAACCGCTTCTCGCTTTCGGCCGACAGCTTGCCGAAGCCCCAGGCGGCGTTCTCGAAGAACGGCTTCTTCCTGAAAGACCTGTTTTCCAAGGTGATTTTCGCCGACAAGCAAACCGTCCGCCAATTCGCGAGCCCCGCCAAAACGCGCCTGCGCTATGCCACGTTCTTCGGCGTGGTAGCTGCGCTTGCGCTGGCGCTCGGCGGCTGGACGTGGTCGGCGATCAATAACCAGCAGCTCGTGGCGAACGTGCAGGCCGACCTCGACAACGTCGAGAAGCTGCAGCAAAACCGCAACGACCTGCAATCGCGCCTGCAGGCCATGGACATTCTCGAAGACCGCATCGAGCAGCTCGAGCAATTCCGCCGCGACAAGCCGCTTGCGGTGTCGCTGGGCCTCTATCAGGGCAATCGCATCGAGCAGCATTTGCTTCAGGAGTATTACAACGGCGTTCGCCAGATCATGCTCGCGCCGGTCTCGCAGAATGTCGAAGGGTTCCTCAAGGAAGTCGACGCGCATCCGGACCAGCTCGCGCCCATGACGCACGCGCCCGATTCGGGCGCGGTGCCGGTTTCCGCGCACGCGGCGATGGCCACGCCGAGCCAGGGCGGCCTCTATAGCGATGCGTCGCCCACCAGCGTCGAGGACGCGTACAACGCGCTCAAGACCTACCTGATGCTCTCGGACAAGCGTCACGTGGAAGCCGCTCACCTCACCGACCAGATCGCCCGCTTCTGGCGCGGCTGGCTGGAGCAGAATCGCGGCAACATGCCCCGCGACGAGATGATCAAGAGCGCCGAGCGCATGATCACCTTCTACCTCTCGCGCGTGTCCGACGACGACTGGCCGATGATCGACGCGAACCTCGCGCTCGTCGACCAGACCCGCGAAGACCTGCGCCACGTGGTGCGCGGCATGCCGGCGCGCCAGCGCGTCTATGAAGAAATCAAGGCGCGCGCCTCCACGCGGTTTGCGCCGATGACCGTCGCGCGCATCGTCGGCGACGGCAATTCCTCGCTCGTGGCGGGCAGCTACGCGATTCCGGGCACCTTCACGCGCGAAGCGTGGTTCCAGTACGTGCAGCCCGCGATCCGCGAAGCCGCCACGAAGGAGCTGCAGGCGAAGGACTGGGTGCTCAACACCTCGGCGAGCGACGACCTCACGCTCGAGGGCAGCCCCGAGCAGATCCAGAAGACCCTCGTCGGCATGTACAAGACCGAGTATGCGCAGCACTGGCAGAAGTTCATGCAAGGCATCGCCGTGCAGGATTTCGGCAGCTTCGGCCAGGCCGTCGACTCGATGAACCGCCTCGGCGACCCGCAGGACTCGCCGATCCGCAAGATCCTCGAAACCGCGTACGACCAGACCTCGTGGGATAACCCGTCGCTCGTCAACACCACGATCAAGCGCGCGCAAAGCGGCATCACGGGCTGGTTCAAGAACCTGTTCTCGCGCGCGACGAGCGGCCCGATCCAGGCGAACATCGACATCAACGGCAATCCGGTCCAGGCCCCGATGGGCCCGGTCGGCCAGGCGTTCGCGGGTCTTGGACGCATCGTCGTCTCGCACGACAACGGCTCGCTCCTCAAGGGCTACATGGACTCGCTCTCGAAGGTGCGCACGCGCTTTAACACCATCAAGAACCAGGGCGATCCGGGACCGGGCGCGCGCCAGCTCATGCAGCAGACGCTCGACGGCAACGGCTCGGAGCTGGCCGATTCGCTGAAGTTCGTCGACGAGCAGATGCTCACCGGCCTCACCGACGACCAG
>DATEJU010000513.1:0-18002 GCA_035277805.1 Paraburkholderia sp.
CCCCGGGCCGATTTGCGCGAGGCACAGCATCAGCATCAGAGCGGTGAGCACGCCTGCGCCCGGCACGCCGGCCACCGCGAGACCGATGCCGCCCAGCGCCGATTGCAGCACTGCCGTCACGACGATGCCGAGCGCCACCGCGCGGATCGAGGCGCCCGCGAGGCGCACGGCCTCCGCGCCGTAGCGCGGGCCCACGCGCTCCGCGAAGCGCAGCACAAACGCGGCTGCGTTCTCGCCCTGCATGTACAGCACGCCGGTGATGATCACGGTGACGACCATGTGCAGCACGAACACGCCGACCGACGCCGCATGACCGATGAGCCAGTGCGCCACGATGGTGACATAGGGCTCGAGCCGCGCGAGCAGGCCGCCTGGGCCCGCATCCGAAAGCGTCTGCCATTCATCGGACACGCGCTTGCCGACCATGGGCAGATCGTGAATCCAGGAAGGCGGCGGCGGCAAGGCGTACTCGGGCAGCTTGCGGATCAGGCCCATGATCTCGGCGCCGTGCTCCGCGAGCGTCGAGATCGCTTCATAGAGCGGCAGGACGATCACCACCAGCAGGATCAGCAGCATGACGAGCGTGGCGAGGCCGCGCCGCTTGCCGAGGCGCCGCTCGACGGCGAGCATCGCGGGCCAGGTCGCGACGACGATCATCGTCGCCCAGATGAGCCCTGGAATGAACGGGCGCATGACGTACAGGGAGCCGACCGTCAATGCGCAGAGAATCGCGACGACAAACAGTACGCGAGCAATATCTGGCAGGTCTTGCGACTTCACGGGGTCTCCTCGCGGCCGGCAGGCCGCCTTAACGCAAACGAACTCGAACTCGGGCGGCACCCCGCCGAGCCTGGGCGCACGGCCCGGGAGCACGACGCCGCCGACCCGCTAGTCTATCCCGGATAGGCCATGATCCGTCGCGAAATAGCGCTCGGGCCGCTCGATCGCCGATAATGGCCGCTCCCCCTCCCGCCCAACCGATCTCCCCCGAAAGAGACTCGCCATGTCCGCATCCGAATCGAAATTGCCCTGTGTGCTCCTCACCAACGACGACGGCATCGACGCGCCCGGCCTCGCCGTGCTCGAAGCCGTCGCGGCCGAGCTCGCGCAGGAAGTGTGGGTGGTCGCGCCCGAGCACGACCAGAGCGGCACCTCCCATTCGATCAGCCTGCACTCGCCGCTGCGCGTGAGCCGCCGCGGCGAGCGCCGCTTCGGCGTGCTCGGCACGCCCGGCGACTGCGTGGTCATGGCCGTGCGCCACCTGATGGGCGACGTGAGGCCCACGCTCGTGCTCTCGGGCATCAACCGCGGCGCCAATCTTGGCGTGGAAACGATGTTTTCGGGCACGGTGGGCGCGGCCATGACGGGCCTGCTGCTCGGCCTGCCGTCGATCGCGCTCAGTCAGACCTTCCGCGACCGCGAGCACGTGCGCTGGGATACGGCCCGCGCGCTCGCGCCGGACGTGATCCGGCGCCTCGCGGCGATTTCGCACGAAGCGCCGGTGTGTCTGAACGTGAATTTTCCGGATGTGGATGCGAGCGCGGCGGGACCGCTCATGGTCACGCGCCAAGGCGTGGGACTCGTGCAGGGCATCGACGTCGTCCCGCAGATCGATCCGCGTGGCATCGAATATCACTGGCTGCGTTTCACGCGCGGCCCGCGCGAGAACGGGCCGGATTCGGAAACGGCCGTGATCGGCTCGGGACGTGTTTCGGTGACACCGCTCTATTTCGATCGCACCGACGAGCGGACCTTCTCGGTGCTCGAGCAGGCGCTGGGCAGCACGGGCCGCTGATCGGGCGGCGTCACGCGCCGCGCTTGTCGCTTGTGTGTTCAGTCCTGCACGAGCGCGAGCACGCGCAAGGGACTGCCCGACCCGGCCTGAATCTTCAGCGGCGCGGAGACGATCACGGCGCCCGTGGGCGGCAACTGGTCGAGATTCCTCAGGCACTGCAGGCCATAGCGGTTCGACCCATGCATGAGCGTGTGGCACGGATACGGCACTGGCCACGCGTAGGACTGCCCCGCGTCGGTGTTGATGGTCTCGACGCCGAAGCCGTGAACCTTGCGCTCGCGAATGAGCCACTCGACGGCCTCCTGCGTCGGCCCCGGCGTGTGCGCGCCGTCTTCGCGCAGGTTCAGGAACTCAGCCGGGTCCGTGCGCTTCGACCAGTCCGTGCGCAGCAACACCCATGCGCCGGCGGGAATGCGGCCGTGCCGCGCCTCCCACGCTTCCAGAAAGCCCACCGTCAGCAGCCAGTCGGGATTCGCGGCCACTTCGGCGCTCGCGTCCAGCACCACGGCCGGCGCGATGAAATTTTTCACGTCGATGGTATCCACGGCGTTCTGTGTGTGGTCCTTGCCGGAAATCCAGTGCACCGGTGCATCGAAGTGCGTGCCGGTATGCTCGCCGCACGAAAAATTGTTCCAGTACCAGCCGGGGCCACGTTCGTCGTACTGGCTGATCTTCTCCATCTTGAACGCCCACACCTGGCCGAACTGCGGCGGCAATTGCAACGCCGGAAATTCCGGCGACAGCGTTTGCGTGAGATCCACCACCCGCACACGGCCGCTCGCCAGATCGGTGGTCAGTTGCTCCAGACTGCTCGTCATCTTGCGCTCCTCTCCTCGTTCAACCGCGTTCCCGTCCATGGCCGGCGCTGTCGCTGCATATCTTTCACGCCGCGCACCCAACACGCTAAAATTATCTTTAGGTCTAAATCAATTCAAAATCATGGTTAACCCCTTTTTTCCTTTCGGCAACAAGGGGCTGGCCGATGTTTGCGAACCGCGTTCGCGCGCGAACGCCGTGGTATGTTTGCGTTCCGGCGGAGGCAGTCCGCGCTCCGCAGCTAGCCGTCTTTACGCAATTTCTCCGTATGAGCCTGTCTCCCACCAGCAGCTTTGTCGACAGTTACACCCCGGCGCTGCTCGCCCAGGTCAGCCAGTTGATCTCCGGTGAGTTCCACGTGATCGTGCAGGCGACCGGTTTCGAGATCTCCGACTGGCGGGTGCTCTCCACACTTTCCGATGGGAAAGCGATGAGCATCGGCCGCCTTGCGCAGATTTCCGTTACGAAACAGCCGACCGTGACGCGCCTGCTCGACCGCATGGAGGCGCAAGGCTATGTCAAGCGCATTCCCAGCGAGACCGACCGGCGCGTCACGCTCGTGCGCATCACGCCACAAGGGCAGAAGCGGGTCTCCGAACTGATCGTGCAGGCGAAGCTGCACGAAGATCAGGTGCTCGCGCCGCTCGGCGCGCAAAAGGCCGAGGAATTGAAGGCCACGCTGCGTTTGCTGATCGAGCTGCATCGCCCGCCCGCCTGACACTCACCGCCCCCGCGCGCGGCTCAGCTTGCGCGTGCGCGCGCCTCGGCTTGTTTCGCCGCGCCTTCAATTGCGCTGCGCAGGTCATCGGGAATCGGAATGGCCTTATGCGTGTCGAGCGACGTCGTCACGATCGTCTGCTGGGCGCTCATGCGCACGACGCCGTCCGTGCCCGCGCATGCCCACGCGAGCGTGAGCGACGCCTGGCCGATACGCGCCACGTCGAGCGAGAGCCACACCTCGTCGCCCATCTTGCTGACCGCCTTGAAATCGACCTCCAGATGCACCGTGGGCATGCCCACGCGCCGCGCACCGATCACGCCGTGATAGCCCTGCTCGGGCAACAGCGCGTCGATCCACGACTCGATGAGGTCGTTGAACAGCACGAAGTATTGCGGATAGAACACGATGCCGGCCGGATCGCATTCGGAAAAGTGAATCTTGTGCCGGCGGCTGAACACGGGCGTGTTCGTCTTCATTGCAATGTCTCCCTCCAGGTACGCGCGGCGATTATGCCAGCGCGTGCCGCGCGAGCGCCGCGCGCAGCTTGTGACCGTGCTCGTCGGCAAGCGCCGCGTCGCGCAGCTCGCGCAAGGTCGCGGGTGCAAGGCGCGCGCCCGCGCGCACGACAGCGCCCATCAGCGTCTGGTAGTTCGCAAGCCCGCGGGCGTGGGTGTCGCTGTAGCCTTTCACGAGGCGCTGGCATTGCGCGACCTCGATGGCCAGCGCCGGATTGAGCTGTGCGGACTGCACGATCTGCTGCAACCAGGCTTCGATGCGTGCGCTTTCCAGTTCGTAACGCAACGTGCGCCGGCGCATGCCGCGCAAACGCGCGATCGCATAGAGCATCAGGTAGCCGCGCAGCGAACTCGTCTTGACCACGCGCCCCGCTTTCGTATGGCGCTTGACGAGACGATGGATCGCGTGCGGCTTCGCGAGCCAGCGGCCGATTCCGGCGGGCAGCGTCTCGCAGATCTCCTCGATGCGCGGATGCATGAACTCGTTGATCGCAAGCAGCTGGTCCGGCTGCGCGCGCACTTCGCCGCGCACGCGTTCGAAACGCGAGGCGCGCGTCTTGAGGTCGGCCACGCGAATCGTGTCTTCGTACGACATCCACAACGCGAGATGGCGCGCGGTCTCGCGCCACAAGGCTCCTGGCGCGTCCGGCAGCATCCGGCGCAGGTTCGCGAGCCGGTCGAGATAGAGCGCTGCATATTCGGGGTCCTGATAATCGATCAGCTTGCGCACGCCCTCGATGGCGAACGCCTGGACCTCGGCGGGCAACTCCGCGCGCACGCGGTCGAGCAAGCGGGCCACGGCGGGGTCCCGAGGCGCCGGAGCGGGTCGCTGCCCGGAGGGCTGCGCGGTGTCTTGCGCGGCGTCGGCGCCCGCGCGCGCATAGCCCAGATCGAAGGCACGCAGGCTGGGCTTCACGCCCACGCCGCCGCGCTCGATGGTTTCCTCGAACTGGCGGCGGCTGAACGGCAGCACGCCGGTGCCGGCGAGCGCGCCGAACAGCACCGCGCTGATTACGCTGCCGCTTGCTTCAGCGGCCTGCGCCATATCGAAACGCACGAAGCGCTTCGAGGCCTGGCCTGCGTGGGCAACGAGTGCGCCGTCGTCCACGCGGCCATCGCCCATCGCGGTCTTTTCGGCGATCGAGTAGACCCGGTGCGTCGAAGCCACCAGCGTCGTGCGCTCGGGCGTCACGAGCCCGCGCTGCACGGCGCGGCCCGCTTCCATCAGCTCGGAAGCCAGCACCACGTCGACGTCGCCGGGCAGCGGCATCAGCGCGAGAATGGGCGTGCGCGGCTCGTTATCTTCGCGCGCGAACAGCTCGACGTAATAGATGGTTGCGCCGGTGCGCTGCGCGACGCCCGGCACCGAGGTGGTCTGGGCGTAATAGCCGTTGTGCTCGCCCAGGTCGACGACCCAGTCGGCCAGCACGCCGCCGCCCTCGCCGCCCATGGCGAGAATCGCAATCTTGATCGGTTGTGCTTTGTTCATGGTCTTGCCCAGAAGTCGAAAGGCGTGCTCAGAAGGCGTAGCGGTCGCGGCGGCGCGCCTCGCGGCGTTGCAGCCAGCCGATTGCCACATCGCGCACGCGCTGGCGCAGCTTGTCCATTTTAGAAGGATTACTGATGATCTGCGCACGATAGAACGACGGGCACAGCACCGCTGCATGCGAAACCTCGCCGCAAAGGCCGCAGCCCACGCAACTGTCGAGCACGCTCGCCACCGGGTCGGTGCGCAGCGGATCGGGGTTCGGCTTGATCGAGAGCGACGGGCAACCCGAGAGGCGAATGCACGAATGGTCGCCCGTGCAGGTGTCCGAATCCACGCCGAAGCGCTCGCGCACCACGCGCTCGCCCGCGGCAATGGCCTTGCGCTGCTTCGGCTTCTCGCGGCGCTGCTTGTTCAGCATGCACTCGCTCTGCGCGATCAGCACCTTCGGTCCCTTCGCGCCGGTGGTGAGCGCTTCCTTGAGCGTCGCCATCATCGTCTCGAGGTCGTAGGTGCGGCGGACCGTCTTCACCCACTTCACGCCCACGCCGCGCACCGCCTGCTCGATTTCGTGGCCGGTGCTGCGCGTGGGGTTGAGCGCCGTCGACGAAAGAATGTCCTGGCCGCCCGTGGCCGACGTATAGCTGTTGTCCACGACGATCGTGAGGTTATCGCTCTTGTTGAAGACCGCGTTGGCAATGCCGCTCGTGAGGCCGTTGTGCCAGAAGCCGCCGTCGCCCATCACCGAAATGGCGCGCTTGTCCGCGCTCGCATTGAGCGCCGATGCGCTCGCGCTGCCGAGGCCATAGCCCATGGTCGTCGCGCCCAGATTGAACGGCGGCAGGATCGAGAACAAGTGGCAGCCGATGTCGGCGCTCACGTGGTGCGGGCCCAGTTCGCGCTCGACGAGCTTCATCGCGGTAAAGATCGGGCGCTCCGGGCACCCCGTACAGAAGCCGGGCGGACGCGCATGCACGCTTGCGTCGAGCGGCGGCACGGCTTCGGCCTGAGCGCTTTGCACGTCTTCCACATCTTGTGCCACCGTGGACGCCGCGGCGGCAACGGCCACAGGCTCGGCGGGGACCGCCTTCACCGGAATCACCTTGCGCGGCGCCGGTTGCGGTTCGAGCACGCCATAGCGCTCGAAGAACGCGCGCAGGCCTTTCATCACCGTCGCCGCGTTGTATTCGCCGGCGAGCGGCAGCACGTCCTTGCCGTGCAACGCGGCGCTTACGCCGCGTTGACGCAAGATTGCGCTCGCGTTCTGCTCGACGAAATTCGGCTGTCCCTCTTCGATCACGAGCACGGCGCGCTTGCCTGCGCAGAATCGTTCCCACTCCGAATCAATGAGCGGATACGCCACGTTCATCACGTAAAGCGGAATCTGCGTTTCGCCGTAGACGTCCGCGAGACCGAGCCGCTCCAGCGCGCGCAGCACCGTGTTGTAGCTGCCGCCCTGCACCGCGATGCCGATATCGCGCGCATCGGCGGAGAAAAATTCGTTGAGCTGGCGCGCTTCGATGAAGTTCACGGCGGCCGGCCAGCGCTCGTGAATCTTCTCGCGCTCGTGCAGGAAGCTCGCGGGTGGCAGCACGATACGCTCGACGTCGCGCGCCGGGTGCTCGAGCGCGTCCTTGATGGTGAAGGCGGAGCGGCGATTCCCGGACGCCACGAACTGGCCGTGCACATGGCACGCGCGAATGCGCAGTTGCAGCATGACGGGCGTATTGCTCGCTTCGGAAAGATCGAAGCCGTCCTTCACCGCCTGCACGATCGAGGGCAGATTGGGGCGCGGATCGAGCAGCCAGATCTGCGACTTCATCGCAAACGCGTGGCTGCGCTCCTGCATGATCGAGGAACCCTCGCCGTAGTCTTCGCCGACGATGATGAGCGCGCCGCCCGTCACGCCGCCCGAAGCGAGGTTCGCGAGCGCGTCGGACGCGACGTTCGTGCCCACCGTGGCTTTGAAGGTGACCGCGCCGCGCAAGGGATAGTTGACAGAGGCGGCCAGCGACGCCGCGGCAGTGGCCTCGCTCGCGCTGTTCTCGAAGCGGATGCCATGGTCGCTCAGGATGTCCTGCGCGTCCGCGAGCACGTCCATCAAATGCGAGATCGGCGCACCCTGATAGCCGGCCACGTAGGCCACGCCCGATTCGAGCAGCGCCTTCGTCACGGCAAGAATGCCCTCGCCGCTGAACACCTCACCTGCGCCGAGGCGCAGCTTCTTCACTTCCTCGACAAACGACCGCTCTGCCATGACCGTCCCCTTCGATGATCTTCCTCTGCCGCCCGGCGCATCCATGCCGTGCGCCAGGTCAGTATAATTTAGATTTAAATATTTCCAAAATCATAGTTAACCCGGCAAGCCGGCGTCCCGCGGAACGCGCCGAAACGGGCGCGGCCGCGCCTGCCTGCCTGCCTGCCTGCCTGATTTTGCCGGGGTTACCCGCGACGCTACAACGTTCAAAAAGATCTGTGAACCGGTTCCGCGCGATAGCCGGCAGCCGGGAGGCGCAGGGAAAAGAAGGAAAGTGCCAGTACGTCCGCGACCGGAACGGGCGCGCTGCCTGAAGGGCAACGGGAAGGGGCAACGGGAAGGCCGCTATAGAACTGCAGTTTCATGCAGCCGGCAGGATAGTGCCGGCTGCCTCGATGAAGCAAATGAATGCTATGGCATGAAGTCTACGAAGCCGCCGACGCTCAGATCACCAGCCGGGAGACCTTCACGCCTTCGAGCGAGACGCCGGCCATCAAACCGGCATTGGTGAGCACGAACGCCTCGACGGGACTGGTCGCCGTCGAGGTGTCGATCATGCCATTAGCCCCCACGGTGACGAGTGCGACCGTGGCGTCGGCGCCTGCCGACCAGCCCTGGCTGTTCACGAAATCGTCGAGTGCGCCCTGGTTCATGAACGCGAAGATGAGGGCCTTGGACTGCGCGCCGATCTGCAGGCCGAACGAGCCGCCTAGCGTGCTGTAGTAGCCGTCGGTGCGCCCGTTCACGCGCAGCGCGCCGGTGCCGTATTGCGCGCCGATCCAGAATCCCGCCGCGATCACGCTCGGGAATACGAGCACGCCGCTCGCCTTCGAAAGCAGTTCGCGCGAGCCGGTTACCGTGCTGTAGAGGCGCGTGAGCGTGGCGTCCACGCTCGCGTCGATGGCATTGCGCCTGGCCGCGCTCTGGGCGGCGCTGTTTCCCGAACCCAGCGGGGTCGTCGTGCAGCCGGCGAGAGCAAGGCCGCTCGCGGCGAGCGCGGCGCTGGAGTGGAGAAGAAATTGGCGTCGGCGCATTGAGGTGTTCCTGTCAAGACGAATTCATGAAGAAGATGCTCGCGCGCAAAGGCTGCGCGAAGCGCCACAGGATAGCGCGCATGGTCGCCGGCCGCTGCATCGGCCCGTCTTGCACGCTCCGCGCGAGCGGCCACGGCGGCCATGCCCGCTCTCCTCTCGCGATATGTGACAATGCGCCGCGCATCGAGTTCGCGCCGCCCCGCCGAAAACCCACCACTCTTCCTCCGGCCACAGCGCAATGCTGCAACGCAGCATTGCGCCCGTACCACCGTCTTGCGCCGCCCGACTTCGCGCGCATGCCCCGCGCATGCCCATTCCATCGTTTCTCGAAATCGTCCGATTTCGTCTGTCAGCCTTCGTCGATAAAGTCAAAACGTGGGGCGATCAGCGTCGTCCCTGCTCCCATTCATCTTGAAACCGATATCGCCATGTCCGCAGCCAAACCCCTTCGTCAGAATCGATCCGTTGCGTCGTGGATCCTGAGCGCTTGCGAATGGGCGAGCGGCTTCGGGGTCTACCTCCTGCCGGTCTTCTACACTGCCTACTTCGTCACGCTGTTCCTGCTCTGGCGCGAGCCCGACGCCTCGTACTGGCTGATGGCGGCGGGCGGCGCCCTCGGTTGGGCGATGGTGGCGTGGGCAATCGTCTTCCGCCTCGCCAGCACGAGGCCTGCTTCCGCATCCGTGCGAGATCGCGCCGAACCCGTCCACACTGCTCAGCCGCGCATGCGCCTCATGCCGCTGCGCTTTACGCAGATGCCCACGCGCTCGTGCAACCAGGCCTGCGTTACGCCGTCGGGCAGCGAAGCCCGCTTTTCGGTGACCTGCTTCCACGCACGCTGTAGCGTTGCCAACAGCAGCGATGCGCGCGGCATCGCCGGCGAGCGTCCGCAAGCCGATCAATAACGCATCGCGCACTGCCGCACTCGAACGGTCCGGGCCCTACGCAGAGGACCGTAGTCCTACGCGCAACGCTGCGACACCCTACGACAGACCAAATAAATCGCTGTCATATAATGAGATTGTTATCCTATCTCGTCGCGGGGCATCCGGTTCGTCTTCACGCGCCCTCCTACAGACTGCGAATCCAGGCAATACGCTCACGCTCATGATGCACGCAACACAAGACCTGCGGATCGTGGTGGCCGACGACCATCCCGTCGTGCTCACAGCCGTCACCGACTACCTCGACCAGATGCCCGGACAGAAGGTCGTGGCGACCGCCGGATCGGGCGCCGATCTCGTCGACGTATTGCGCAACACGCCTTGCGATCTCATCGTCACGGACTTCACGATGCAGGGCGAGATCGAAGACGAAGACGGCCTGCGCCTCATCAGCCGCCTGCGCCGGCTCTATCCCGACATTCCCGTCGTCGTGTTCACGATGCTCACCAACGGCGGCATCCTGCACGAACTCGCCGAGCTGGGCGTGGCCGGCCTCGTCGGCAAGGACGAGCCCATTCCGACGCTCGCGCAAGTCTGCCAGCGCGCGCTCATCGAACCGGGCACGACGCTCTCCGCGCGCATTGCCGAACGGCTCGCCACGGAAGGCTCGACCGCCGACGAATTCCGCCGCACCAACCCGCTCTCGCCACGCGAGCTCGAGGTCGTGCGTCTCTTCGCGCTGGGCCTGAGCGTCACGGAAATCTCGAAGCGCCTGAACCGTTCGGTGACGACCGTCGCCACCCAGAAGCGGGCGGCCATGCGCAAGCTCCACCTCGATTCCAATGCCGATTTGATCCGCTACGCGAGTGAACACGGGTTCGCATAATGGAACCGCGCATCGCCTCGCTGGCTTCGCCCCTCGGTGCGCTTACGGCACTCGAGCGTAATCTGAAGCGCGAGCGGCGCGTCTTCGCCGTGCTGATCGCGCTGCTCGCCTTCGCGGGACTCGTTGCCGCGAGCGTTGCGGCGTTCAGCATCGGCGCGGCGTCCCTCTCCAGCCAGGCCGCGCAACTGCGCACGGTCACGGCGCAAACGAACGAGCTGATTGCGCGGCGCTACAACCTGCTCACGAGCACACACCTGTTTTTCTCGTTCAAGGAGGCGGGCGTCATCACGCCGCAGCCCATTGCCGAAACGCCACAGCGCTGTGTGCCGGCATTCGAGGGGCTCGCCGGCTCGCCCACGTTGCACGCGCTTTGCGAGCAGGCGGCGCAGCTGGCTTCGAATATCGGCCGCGACTCGCCCATGCTTTTCGTGCTGCTCGACGGCAGCGCCGCGTGGGGGTACCAGCTCGCCCCGGACCCGCACAGCGTGAGCAGCAAAGCGTTGCGCGGGGGCGCGGGTGACGCGCACATGTTCGTGGACGCCGTGCTTCTGCGCATGCGTGCAAGAGGCGTCGACCCGCTCGACCCAAGCCGCTGGCGCGACGTGACCTGGTTCCGGCCGCCGCCCGAACTCGGGTTTTCTCCGCGGCTCGTGCTGGGTGCGGAAACCGTTATTAAGGATAACAAACTTTATGCGCTCGTCATCACGAGCATTGATCTGACCACTCTGCCGCAGGCGCAGGCGCCGGACGCCCTGACCATCGAGCCGACACTCTTCGACAACGACGGCACGATGCTGGCGGGCACCCTGTCCGCGCCCGTTGCGCAGTACGTCGACCGCATGGTCGCGGCGCTGCCCATCGAGCGCTTTCACCTGCTGCCGCGCTTTGGCTGGGCGCTGCGCGAGCGGCCGCTCGAATACCAGTTCGGCCACTACACGCTCGCGCTGCCCTGGGGCACCGAGCTCGCGCTGATCCGCGCGCCGCTCGCCATCATCGTGCTGATGACGGCGGCGCTCGTCGCGCTGCTCATGGCGCTCGCGCGCTACTGGAACCGTCACGTGCTCGAGCGCACGTATGCCGAAGCCACGCGCGCGCTCGAAGGCGAACTGCTCAACCACCTGCTCGTGCATGCGACGCCGGTCGGCTTGTGCATCGTGCGGCTGCGCGACTTCGAAATCGTGATCGCGAACCAGATCGTGCACAACGTGCTCGGTCTCGACCCGCACGCCACCCGGCTGCCCGGCGCACTGTGCGTGGAGTTCGAGAAGCACATGCCTTATGCGCCGTCGCAAGGTGCGGACACGCCCATCCACGTCCTGCCGTTCTCGCTCGTGCGCGAAGACGGCGAAAATGTGCATCTGGAAATCACCTACGCCCAGGCGTCCATGAACCGCGAAAGTGTCATGTTCTGCGCCTTCGCCGACATGTCGAAGCACTACGAGGCCGAGCGCCTGTTGCGCGAAGCGAAGCGCACGAGCGATGAAGCCGCGCGCGGCAAGGTGAGCTTCTTTGCGGCGATGAGTCACGAGATCCGCACGCCGCTCGCTTCGCTCGTCGGCAACATCGAGCTGGTGGCGCGCGGGCCGCTCGCGCCCGAGCAGGAAGCGCGCGTGCAAGCCATGCAGATTTCTTCGTCGGAGCTGCTGCAGATCGTGAGCGACGTGCTCGACTTCTCCAAGATCGACGTCGGCGCGATGACGCTTTCCGAGGAACCCGAATCGATTGCCGCACTGCTCGTGCGCATCGCGCTTGCCCATGCGCCGCTCGCCGTGCGGGCGCAACTGCCGTTCTATCTCGTGATGGACCGCGCCATTCCCGCGCGCCTCTATTTCGACCCGGTGCGGCTCGCGCAGATCGTCAACAACCTGTTGAGCAACGCGTTCAAGTTCACGCACTCGGGCAAGATCGTGCTGCGTGCGAGCTGGCTTGGGGACACGCTCGAAATCAGCGTGGCCGACTCGGGCGTGGGCATGCCGGATTCGCTCAAGGCACGCCTGTTCCAGCCATTCACGCAAGGCGACGAACACCGGCTCACCGAGGCGCGCGGGACCGGCCTCGGCCTGTCGATCTGCGGGCGCCTTGCGAAGCTCATGCACGGGCGCTGCGAAGTGGAAAGCACGCTTGGCGTGGGCACGCGCGTCGTCGTGACCCTGCCGCTGCGCGTGGACGGCAAGCTCACCGCGGGAGAGGAGTGGACCCTGGCCGACGTGCATCCGGCGATTCTGTGCCGCGCGCCTGAAAACCGCGAATGGCTCGCGAATCTCTTCGACCCCAAGGTCAGCGCGACGACCTGGCTGAACGCCAATGAAGCGCCGCCGCGCGAAGGCACATGGGATTATCTGCTGGCGACGGGCGAATATTCGGTCGAGGACGTGCAGCGCCTGTGGGGCACCACGGCCAACGTCGTGTGGTTGCGCCAGGATGGGCCGCTCGTACCGCTCGCCCGCGAAGACGGCGGCGCGGAAGTGAGTCTCTACAGTCTCGCGGGCATTCGCACCGCGACGCAGATGCTGCGCGCCCGGCCCGATGCGGCGACGAACGCGCCCGCCATGCTGCCTGGGGCTCGCCTTGGCCCTGCTGCCGGGTTTGCCGGGTTTGCCGATACGCAACCGCCGCAAGACAGCGATTTCCGGCGGCTGAACGTGCTGATCGCGGAAGACAACGTGCTCAATCGCAGTCTTCTGCGCGATCAATTGCGCACGCTGGGCGCAAACGTGACCGAAGCGACGGATGGCGAAGAAGCGCTCGCGAGGCTCGACGACACGCCCATTGACGTCGTGCTCACCGACCTCAACATGCCGAAGATGAACGGCTACGAGCTGCTGCAGGCCGCGCGCGCGAAACGCACGGCGCTGCCCGTTTACGCGGTGAGCGGCAATGCCCTGCCCGAGCAGGTCGCGCAGGGCCGCCTGTCCGGCTTCACCGACTATTTGAGCAAGCCTGTGCCGCTGGCGGAGCTCGCGCGCGTGCTCGCCGACGTGGCGGCGGATTTGCGCAACTCGGCGCAGATTGCCATTGCCCGGCCCGCGCCGGCACACCCCCTTGCCGCTCACGCCGGTGCCCAGCCCACGATGGGCCAGTCCGACGATGCCGACGGCGGCTTGCCGCGCTTTCCCGCGTTGTCGTCCACGCTCGCGCCGCTCTTCGTCGAGCAGGCCGACCACGATATCGCCGACTATGCGCAGATCGCGTCCGCGCGCAATTTCCAGCGTCTGCGCGACTGGGCGCATCGCGTCTCGGGCGGGCTTGCCGTGCTGGGCCCTTCAATGCTCAACGAAGCCTGTCTGGAACTGCGTGCGACGCTGCGCGAAGCCGGCAAGTGGACCGATGAAGTGGGCGAGCTTGCGGAAGCGGTATCGGCAGAACTGGAGGTCCTGCGCGAGCAGGCCGCGACGCGCGATTCGGCCTGAAGTCGCCAGAATCGGCGCGATGAGACGCGGCCGCGACACACGCTGCTCAAATCCGCCTCGAGCGAGCCTCAAGCGAGCTTCTGAAGAAATGCGGGGGCGGCGTCCTGCGCCTGCTCGGGGCACGCGCCGCGCTGCATGCGTACGCACCACTGACGCAGCACGCTCGTTTCGAGCGGGCAGGCGACCGGATTGCGCGGTGTCGCATGCGTGCGCGCTTCGAGCCGCAGTGCGTACCCGTCGGGCAATTCGATGCCGCAACAGGTCGCCCGCACACCGGCTTCGCGAGCGGGCGGCGCAGCGTCCAGCGCCGCGGCGTCGCCGCCATGGTGCAATGCGCGTACCCCACAGGGCTCGGCAGTGCGGGCCATCCATCTCAGGCTCGGCGCCTGGCGTAATGAAAAGACGGGCATGATCGTTCGCGGCGAAAGAAGCCGCGCCATAATCGTTGCAGACAGCGACAATGGTCGCCCGCCGTGCCTGTGTTCGCCATAGAACGCGTTCGAAAACGTCGGCGCCATTCGATTGCCGTGTCCTTTCGCATTCTTTCGCACTCTTTTATACCCAATACGCCACGGCTTATGACCGTCTTCAGCATGCCGGTGCGCGCGCGCAACTCGTGCGCATCATGGTAGACTGCGCCGCGCAATCGCTCACTCCGTCATGAACTCACGCAAGCACACCCTGTTGACCGCATGGCTCGGCCTCGTCGCCATGTGGCTCATCATGCTCGCGCCGCTCGTGAGTCAACTGGTTGCCGCGCATCAGGCGCACGAACCCGATGCCGTGCTTTGCTCGGCGATTCAGCCGGCCTCCACCGCGCAGCATCTTTCGCATAACGATGCATTCGGCGCGTGCGGCTACTGTCATCTGCTCCAACATCATGCCGCGATGCCGGGCGTCCCCGCGCCCGAGCCCTCGCGCGCGCTCGTGGCCGACCTCGAGCGCGTTGCACCGCTCTCCACCCGCCACACGCCGTTCGGCGCCTTCCCATCGGGCAGGCCACGCGCACCACCGCTCGTTTCCTGAGCCCCGCCGTCCGTCATCGGCCACAGGTTCGCGTTTTTCTCGCGCACACGTCCGCGATTCAGGTTGCCCGCGCCAACGCATGATCGGGCGCCGGCTCCCGCTTTGTCGATAGCTTCGATCGCTTCGGCAATGCGCGTCGCCGCGTGCGCCTCGAAACACGCGCTGTAGCACGCGCAAGCCCGCTCGAGGCGATTGCGTGGCGCTCACCCGCGGCCGCACGCTCATCGCCTTCGGGAAACCTCATCATGTCCACGCCCGCCCCGCACGGCGCGCGCATTCGCTCGCACCTGCATGCGTGTCCTGGCGCGCCCTTCAAGGCGTCAGTCGCGCCGCTCGTCAAGCCTTCCTTTAGCCCGCGCACGCGCGCAAGGTTCGGCCTCGTGCCGCTCTCCTTGCTCGCCCCTTTTGCGTCGCTCGCACCCATGGCGTCCTTTGCAGCCGACGCCGCAGCGTCCGGGGCGGCGCCTTTCGTCCACGCGACCCACACCGCAGCCAATACGGCAGACGACGCCACGCTGCCCACCGTCACCGTGAGCGCCGCGAGCGGCGGCACAGGCGGCGCCACGCCCGCCGTCGATCCGAACCTGCCCGCCACGGTTCAAACCGTCACGCCGGAGCAGTTCGAAAACTGGAACGTCGTCAACACGGAAGACGTGCTCAAGTACCTGCCGAATCTGGCGGTACGCAAGCGCTTCGCCGGCGACCTCAATTCGATCATCGCCGTGCGTGGCACGAGCAACACGCAAAGCGCGCGCGGTCTCGTCTATGCGGATGGCCTGCTGCTCTCGAATCTGCTCGGCAACAGCTACTCGTTCCCGCCGCGCTGGTCGATGGTGTTTCCGGACCAGATCCAGCAAGTGGACGTGATCTATGGACCGTATTCGGCGCTCTATCCGGGCAATTCGCTCGGCGCCACGGTGCTGATCACGACGCGCATGCCGAAGAAGTTCGAAGCCAACGCGGACGTGAAGGCGTTCACGCAGCACTTCAGCCTCTATGGCGTGAACCAGAATTTCAACGGCAGCGAAATGAGTGCGTCGATTGGCGACCGTATCGGCAAGTTCTCGTATCTGCTCGGCGTCAATCACCTCGAGAATACGAGCCAGCCGCTGCAGTTCGCGACGCTCGCGCAGTCGAAGACGCCCGCGAAACCCGGCGACATCCCCGTACACGGCGCGTACTTCTACAACAATCAGACCAACACGCCCACTGCGGTGCTGGGCGTGAACGGCGAAGGCATCGAGCACACGGTGCAGGACCAGTTCAAGCTGCGCATGCAATACGATTTCACGCCCACCGTGCAAGGCGGCGTGACGCTCGGCTACTGGCACCAGACCTACGACAGCCAGACCTCGACGTTCCTCTACGACGCCAGCGGCAACCCGGTCTATAGCGGCAAGGTGTCGATGGGCGGCTACGAGTACACCATTCCGGCGGCGGCGCTCGCGCCCAGCCGCGGCTGGAGCGAAAACTGGCTCTACGGCGTCACGCTGCGCACGCACCAGGCGAGCGGCTGGAACGCCGAGGCCATCGCTTCGTACTACGACATAAGCAACAGCGTCGCGCGCACCGCCAATGCCGGCGGCCCCGGCGATGGACCCGGCACGATGACGCTCGGCGACGGCACCGGCTGGAAAACGCTCGACCTCAAGGCGACGTGGACGCCCGAGCGGCCCGACGCGGGTCTCGGCGCGCACTGGCTCACCTTCGGCTACCACTACGACAATTATTTCGTCGACAACCAGAGCTGGAACACGCTCGCCTGGCGCGACGGCGGCGCCGGCAGCTTCGCCAACGCGTTTGCCGGCAAGACCGGGACGCAGGCGTTCTACGCGCAGGACGCGTGGCGCTTCCTGCCGCGCTGGAAGCTCGTCTATGGGGTGCGCTACGAAGACTGGCGCGCCTACGACGGCTACCAGGCACTCGGCGCTGCGAGCCTGCCCTATGCGAGCGCCGGCGACCGCCACTTCTCGCCCAAGGCCTCGCTTTCGTTCGACGTCACCGACGACCTCACGCTGCGCGCCTCCATTGCGCGTGCGTACCGCTTCCCCACCGTGAGCGAGTTGTTCCAGGGGCAGGTGAACGGCTCGTCGATCGTGAACAACAATCCGGACCTGCGGCCCGAAGACGATCTCTCGAAGGAGCTCAGCGCCGAATGGGCGCACTGGAACGGGTTGTTCCGCTTCACGCTCTTTCAGGACGACGTAAAGAATACGATCTTCAGCCAGACCGATACCACGGTCATCCCGAACGTGACGAACTTCCAGAACATCGGCAAGGTGCGCTCGCGCGGCGTGGAGACGAGCTACCAGGGGCAGGACGTGATGCTGCGCGGCCTCGATCTCGCGGCGAACGTGGCATATACACAGTCGAAGATTCTCGCCAATGCGCAGAACCCGGCGAGCGTCGGCAAATACTTCTACCGGATTCCGCTGTGGCGCGCGAATCTCGTCGCGACCTACCGCTTCGACGCGCGCAGCACGCTCACGCTCGCGGCCCGCTATTCGGGGCGCCAGTACAACACGCTGACCAACACCGACACCAACCCGAACGTATTCGGCGGCACGAGCACATACACGGTGGCCGACCTCAAGTACACGTTCCGGCCCACGCAGAAGAGCGAGATTGGCGTGGGCATCGACAACCTGTTCGACGCGCGCTACTTCGTCTACCACCCCTATCCGGGCCGCACGTACTACGTCGAGGCGAAGCTCGGCCTATGAGCGCGCGCCCGCTCGTCGCTGCCGCAACCGCAACAGCAACTGCAACTGCAACCACCGGCCCGGCGCGCAACGCACGCCGCCGCGCCGGACCACGAGGAGCATCCGATGTCTGCTACGCTGCCCGCCTCCGGCTCGCGCGCTACCCGCGCTGCCGGCGCCGTTCATCCCGGCTATCGCACGCTATGGCGCTGGCATTTCTACGCCGGCCTGTTCGTCATGCCGTTTCTGATCGTGCTCGCGATCACCGGCACGATCTATTGCTTCCAGCCGCAGATCGAGCCGCTGCTGTACCCGCATCGGCTGGTGGTCGCGCCCGCCGCGACGCCCCGCCTGCCCGCCGACGCCCTGCTCGCGCGAGCGCGGGCCGCGCTGCCGCCGGGCGCGCGGCCGGTGCGGGCGCATATCGAAGCGAATCCGGCGCGCAGCGCGGAATTCGTGTTCGCGCTCGA
>DATEJU010000514.1:0-2384 GCA_035277805.1 Paraburkholderia sp.
ATCAGCAAGTGCTCCTTGATCGGATCCTTGCCTTCGATCGCGCGCTTGGTCTTCGACGACAGCATGCCGAGGATGCGGTCCGAGTCGCGCACGGAGGACACTTCCGGGTTCGTCACGATGAGCGCTTCATCCGCGAAGTGCATCGCGAGCAGCGCGCCCGATTCGATGCCCGCCGGCGAGTCGCAGATGATGTATTCGAAGTCCATCTTGCGCAGATCTTCGATCACCTTTTCCACGCCCTCCTTCGTGAGCGCATCTTTGTCGCGCGTTTGCGAGGCCGGCAGGATGAACAGGTTCTCGCACTTTTTGTCCTTGATGAGCGCCTGATTGAGGTTCGCCTCACCCTGGATCACGTTGATCAGGTCATACACGACGCGGCGCTCGCAACCCATGATGAGGTCGAGATTGCGCAGGCCCACGTCGAAATCGATGACCACAGTCTTGTGGCCACGCAACGCGAGGCCCGATGCGAAACTCGCGCTCGTGGTCGTTTTACCGACGCCACCCTTGCCCGAAGTCACCACAATGATTTTTGCCATTCCCTTACCTTGCGTTCGTCAGTTTCTCAGTTTGGTCTCATCGCGTGCCGCTCGCGAGCGCGTATTGCTCACGCTCGAGCGGCAACTCAGGTGAGCCTCAACGGTTCGATCAAGAGTTTCTCTTCGTCGAGCCGGATTTGCGCCGGCTTGCCCTTCACCTCTTCAGCGAGTGGAACTTCAGCGGTACGGTAGATGCCCGCAATCGAAATCAGTTCCGCCTCGAGGCTCGTGCAGAAAATGCGTGCGTCGTGGTTGCCGTGCACGCCAGCAAGCGCGCGGCCGCGCAACGGCGCGTAAATATGGATGTTGCCTTCGGCGATCACTTCCGCCCCGTTGGACACCATGCCGAGCACGACGAGGTCGCCCTTCGCATAGATACGCTGGCCCGAGCGCAGCGGGCGGTCGATCACGAGCGTCGGCTCCGTGCCCGCCGTGCCCGTCGTACGCACCGCGGCAATGCCCGCGTCGGCGCCTGCGCCCGCTTGGGCGCTGTCCGCCTCCGGGGCGTCCTGGGGAAAGAGTTCCGGCTGTACGGCAGAAGCACCGGAGAGCGCTGCAGCAGCCCCGTCAGCCTTCGCGCTCGCATCTGCGCGGGAATTCGCGCCGGCATCGACGGACTGCGCCTGCGCGCCTGCGCTCGCCGCGCCGGCAGCCTTGGCAGCAGTATCGGCGCCGGGCGCTTGCGCGGCGGCCGGGCCGTTTGCGCTCACGTCGCCGCCTGTGCCGGGCGCACCGTTGGCTCCGTTGGCTCCGTTGGCTCCGTTGGCTCCGTTGGTTCCGTTTGCGACGCGCTTGTCGCGCGCTTCGAGGAACGGCAGGCCCCCTGCGGCGGCCCAGCCGTGCTGTGCGGACTGAGCGACCACGCCCACGGGGCGCATACGCACGCTTTCGAGCAGACGCGCGATCTCCGCGAGCGGCACCTGCTCGCCCTCGGCGAGGCGCCGCAGGTCGATGGCCACCGTATCGTTGGCGAAGAATTCCGGCGTCGCCTCGAAACGCCGAGTCAGCTCGGCGCGCATCGCATCGAGTTCAGTCGTTTTGACCACGAACAGAAGCGTATCGACTGAACCGCTCTTCAGTTCAAAATATGGCGATTTCTTGGGCGACATGGCGATCGGCGAAAAATTTTGCGTATTTTACAGGCGTCGACGCGCATGGCCATTATTTTTAATGGCTCAAAATGCTGCGACATAGGGAACGATGCAAGACGGCGGGGGATGCCGGCGCATGACGTGCGGTGCACACGTCATGGCGTGAAAAGCAAGAAAAAGGGACGCGGGACAAGCACTCCGTTACTGGGCCGACATGCTCTTGTGCGCAAGAGCAACGTCACGCACGAGGAGCGTCTCCCACTGCTCAGGCGTTTGCGTGCTGCGCGCGTGGTCACCGGTGGCGACGAACCCGAGCCGCTCATAGAAGCGCATGGCGGTGATGTTGTTATCGGTCACCCACGCGTAGGCCTGCGCGGCGCCTTCGCTCACGAGCCACTCGATGGCGGCATTGACGAGCAGCTCGCCACCGCGCAGATGCCGCACCGCAGGCGCCACCCACAACGCGAACACGAACGCGCGGCGCGCCGGCGCGCTCTCGAAGTTCGCGCCGATCAGGCCGGCCGGATGGCCCTCCGTATAGAGGATGAACGAGGTGGCGGTATGCGAGTCCGCGTGACGCGCAGCCGCGGCGTCGAAAACGGCTGCATCGGCAGACAGCGCATCTTCGAGCGAGTCGCCGAACGCATAAGGCGCGTCGCGCAGCGAGGCGGTTCGAAGCTCGCGGAGCACGGCACCCTGATCGGCGGCGATACGGCGAACGGTCAGTGACGGACTCATGCAGTCGTAAACCCCA
>DATEJU010000515.1:0-4420 GCA_035277805.1 Paraburkholderia sp.
TGCTCACGCGCGTGCAGGGTGCGGGCACCTTCGTCGCGCGCCCCAAGTACGAATCCACGCTGGTGTCGATCCGCAGCATCTCCGACGAAATTCTCGCGCGCGGACACTGCTACCGCGCCGAGGTGCTGGAGATCGGCGTGCTTCCCGCCGACGAAGCGCTCGCCATCGAAATGGGGCTGCGCGCGAACGACAGGGTTTTCTACTCGCGCATGCTGCACTTCGAGAACGACGAGCCCGTGCAGCTCGAGGAACGCTGGGTCAATCCGGCTGTCGCGCCCGATTACGCGGAGCAGGATTTCACGTCCACCACGCCGAACCACTACCTCATGCGCGTCGCGCCGCTCCAGGCCGTGGAGTACCGCATCGAGGCGCTCGCTCCACAGGCCGACACCCGCGTGCGGCTCAAGATGGCGGAAGTCGAACCGTGCCTCGTGCTGCACCGGCGCACCCGTTCGAGCGGACGTGTGGCTTCGGTGGCGAACCTCTGGCATCCGGGCAGCCGGTATCGCTTTACCGGGCATTTCTAGCCGTCGGCGGCCAGTCCGCCCCCAGATGCGTTGCTTTGCGCTTTCATGCGCGAACCTTCGTTGCGCCATTGCGCGCGCTTTCACTCATCTTTATTGCGGCGGCACAGCGGCACGGCGGGCCACACGGGGTCACAAGATCGGCGGCGTGACGCGCGGGTTGCGTCCTGCCTTGCGATGCGGCTAACCTTCAGGCATCGGCCAGGCTTGCCAGGCCCACGAGGGAGGACCTCCGCGATGGAAGATTCCGGCGCAACGCTCATGCCCGTGTGGCGCGCGAACCTCGCGCTGCTCACGCGCGAAGTGGGCGCGGTCACGCGGCTCGCGAGGATGATGACGTTTTCCGCTAGTTACATGAAGCTGATCGCTTCGGGGCAGCGCGATTTCAGCGCGGAGTTCGTGCGCGGCGTGGAGTCCGTCACGGGCCTGCCCGAAGGGTGGATGGACGAGCCGCACGACGCTGGCGACGTGCCCGAGGAGGCGCGCGACGCGATCGCCGACGAAACGCCGCGGGGGCGCTTTCGCGGCACCGCGCATCCGGTGCGCAAGGCGCCGGTGCTGCGCCCCGAGCCGATCTTCGGCCATGGCGCGGATGCCCGGCGCGCGCAGAGCGCGGCCGCCCAGGACGCACAGCGGCGCATGGCCGGCACGCGCAAGATTCGCGAGCTGGCCGCGCAGGACATCCGCAAGCTCGAACGGCATCTGAGCATGCTGCCGGTGGAGCCGGAGGCGCTGCGCTCGCGCATCGAAGACGTGATTGCATATGCGGAGCACGACGAACGCGCGCGTGCCGATCTCGAAGGCCGGCTCGAGCAGATCGAGAAGCATCGCGAACTGCTGTTGCGCCACATCACGCGCCTTTACGCGCTGCTCACGCGATCCACCGACGACTGACCCCGATCGCCCCCGGCTACCTCCAGCGAACGGCCGACGCGAGCAACACGAGTGACACGACTGACGTCCGGCTGCGCCGGCGCATCGCCACGCCGCAAGCGCGGGGGGTCGAACCGGCCGCGGCTCAGACCCGCAATTCCGCGAGAATCTGCTCGGCGAGGAAGTCGCACGTCGGCCGGTTCGAGCGGGCGCTGCGCGCGAGCACCACTTCGAGTTCCGGCAACTCGGGCAGGCCGTGCTGCCGGCCCAGCGTGACGAAGGTCTCGGGCACCGCGCAGCGGGCGAGCGGCGCGACCGCGAGGCCCGCCGCCACCATGCTGCACAGGCCCATCAGGCTCGGGCTTTCGTAGGAGGTGCGATAGGCGATCTTTTCGCGCTCGAGCGCGGCAATCGCGTTCGCGCGCGCGACGCTGCCCGCGCTGAAGAGTGCGATGGGCAGGGGCCGCTCGCGCCAGATCTCCCGGCCGATGGCCGCGCTCGCGCTGGCGGGCGGTCCGGCCCAGACCGTCGGCTCGAAGCGGATGAATTCGCCGGCGAGTTCGCGCGTGCCCGTCACGCAGGCGAGATCGATCTTGTTCTCCTTCACGAGCGGCGCGAGCGCGCTGCTCGGCAGCCCGACCACCTGAATCTCCACTTTCGGCCAGTTCGCCGAGAATTTGCGCAGTACCGGCGGCAACAGCGACGACGCATAGTCGTCGGGCATGCCGATCGACACGCGGCCCTTGACCTCGGGGTGCGCGAGCGAGGCCCATGCTTCGTCGCGCAGGGCGAGCATGCGCCGTGCATAGGCGATCAGCGTGTGGCCATCCGGCGTAGGCGTGACGTTGCGCGGCGCGCGGATGAAGAGCGGCTTGCCGAGCGTGTCCTCGAGCGCGCGGATCTGCATGGAGAGCGCCGCCTGCGAGCGGTGCACGAGCGCGGCGCCGCGCACGAAGCTGCCGGCATCGGCCACGGCCACCACCATGGCGAGGACGTCGAAATCGAGGGTCTTCATGGGTGTCGGAAGGTGCCGCTTGCGCGGTATCAGGAAAACTGATCGAAACGTTCAATATAACGCGTTTGTCTGAACATGGCGACGCTCGTATGCTGGTCCGGACGAGCCGTATTTCGCTATCTTCGCTGTCGTCTTGCCCCTCTCTCATGCTTTCACGCCGGGAAAAACCATGTCGATGAACCCGCCTGTTGATTTGAACTACGAACGATTCCGGCAACTGCGGATGCGCCTCGACATGTCGCGCGGCAAGCCTTCGCCCGAGCAGCTCGATCTCTCGCAGGGGCTCTTCGACACTGCGCTCGACGGCGGCTATCGCGCGCGCGACGGCTTTGATTGCCGCAACTACGGTCTCGCGTCTGGTTTGCCCGAGGCGCGCGAACTGGGCGCCGAGCTGCTGGGCGTGCCGGCAGCGCAGGTGATTGCGGGCGGCAATTCGAGCCTCGAGCTCATGCACGACGCGCTCGCGTTCGCGCTGCTCCACGGCGTGCCGGTGGGCGAGGGCCACAGCGCGCCGTGGCGCGCGCAGGGCGAGATTGCGTTCCTGTGCCCGGCGCCGGGCTACGACCGGCACTTCGCGATCTGCGAGGCGCTGGGCGTGCGCATGATCGCGGTGCCCATGCGCGAGGACGGCCCCGACATGGACGCGGTGGAGGCGCTCGTGCGCGAGGATGCTGCGGTGAAGGGCATGTGGTGCATGCCGCTCTACAGCAACCCGACGGGCGCCATCTATGCGGACGAGGTGGTGCGCAGGCTCGCCGCCATGCCTGCCGCCGCGCCCGACTTCCGGCTGTTCTGGGACGACGCCTACCGCTTTCACCACCTCACCGACGAGCGCCACGCGACGCCCGACGTGGTCGCGGCATGCGCGGCGGCGGGACATGCCGAGCGCGTGCTCATGTTCGCCTCGCTGTCGAAGGTGACGTACGCGGGCGGCGCGCTGGCGTGGCTCGCCGCGTCGCCGCGCAACGTGGCGTGGTGGCAGCACTGCGCGGCGGCACGCACGATCGGCCCGGACAAGCTCAACCAGTTGCGTCATGTGCGCTACATACGCGGGCGCGCGACGCTCGAGGCACTGATGGCGCGTCATCGCGCGCTGCTCGCGCCGAAGTTCGCTGCCGTGGACGAGGTGTTCCGCGCGCGTCTCTCGCGGGTGCCGCAGGTGCGCTGGAACGTGCCGCGCGGCGGCTATTTCATCAGCCTCTACGCGCCGCCGGGCTGCGCGCGGCGCACGGTCGAGCTCGCCGCCGAGGCGGGGCTCGTGCTGACGCCGGCGGGCGCGGCGTTTCCCTATGGCGTCGATCCCGAGGACAGCCATCTGCGCATCGCGCCTTCGTTTCCGGCACTGGAGGAGGTGCGGCTCGCGGCGGAGGGGATTGCGGTGTCGCTGCTGCGCGCGCTCGAAGAGCGCCGCGTGGGTGCGGCACCCGCATGAGGCGTTCCTGAGCGCCGGGCGCCGGGTTGGCGCGCCGCGCGCTCCGGTGGCGGCTTGACCGGCGTTCCGCGCCGTAAGGCCGCGAAGCCGTGCTTGCTGACCGCGCGGCATGCGGCAAAACGATGTGCTACAACGAAAAGCGAGTTCCATCGTCCACGTGGGGTCGCCGTGTCCGCTCTCGCCGCCGGTCTGCAACGCGCCATCGCGCAACGCGCGCGCGAAGGTGCGGCTCGTCCACCCGACGCGCGCGCGCTCGCGGCTGGCCCGGGCTGGCAGGCCGACGACGTCATCTGCACGTTAGGCCCCGCCGACCGGCCCTACGAGGAGCGTCACGCGAGCGCGTGCCTCGCGATCGTCGCGGCTGGGTCATTCGGCTACCGCTGCGGGTCGGGCGGGCAGGGTGGCCGCCCGCGCGACCGCGCGCGCTCCCCCGAACTGATGACCCCCGGCGCGCTCATGCTCGGCGAGCCGGGCGCGTGCTTCGAATGCGGCCACCGTCACGGCGCGGGCGACCGCTGCGTCTCGTTTCACTTCGATCCCGACTGGCTCGACGAGCAGGCCGCCGCGGCGGGCCTC
>DATEJU010000516.1:0-3464 GCA_035277805.1 Paraburkholderia sp.
GCAGTTGTTGCCGCCAGCCCCGATAAACCGGGCGGAGCAGTACCGCAGTGAGACCGAGAGAATACCCGGTTTCGATGACGACGTCCACCGCGTGCCCTTGGCTCGCGCGCCCCGCGCCGAACGCCACCGGCAGCCAAACAGGCCATCCGCCGCACGATCCGTCGCCATTTATCTCGCCGCTCGCCGCTGCGCTGCATCACTTCGGGTAAACGCCCGCTGAAGAGCCCCGCGTGCCGCAACCGGCCGAGAAACCTTGCGTCTATAATCTTCCGTGTTTGATCTATCGTAAGGCTGTTGCCGTCCTGCTGTACCGCTCACCACAATACCAACGGGAGACGAGACAAGCATGAGCGAAGCACCCCACGGAGCCCCGATCAAAACGCCCGGCCAGCTGATCGCCGCTGTCATCGCCGGGTTTGCCGTCCCCATCATCTGCTGCATTCTGCTCGCGTACTACGTGAACAACACGACGCGCACGGGCGCAGGCACCGAAGAGCTCGCCGCGCAGCAAGTGGCCGCGCGTATCGCGCCCATCGCCCAGGTGTCGGTGCGCGACGCCAACGCACCGCGCGTCTACAAGACGGGCGAGCAGGTCTATCAGGCCGTCTGCTCCGCGTGTCACGCAACCGGCGCGGCCGGCGCGCCCAAGTTCGGCAATGCCGGCGACTGGGCGCCGCGTATCGCCCAAGGCTTCGACACGCTCTGGAAAACGGCGCTATCCGGTAAGGGCGCCATGCCCCCGCGCGGCGGTACGAGCCCTGACGATTACAGCGACTACGAAATCGGCCGCGCAGTCGTCTATATGGCGGACCATGGCGGCGCGAACTTCCAGGATCCGCCGCAGCCCGCGCAAAGCGCGTCGGCGGCTGCGGGCGCCCCGGGTGCTTCCGGTGCTGCAGCGGCTTCGGGCGCCGAGGCATCCGCCAACGCGCAGGCTGCGGCCGCCGCAGCGGCCATCGCGGCGATTCCGCAGGCGTCCTCCGCGCCGGCGGCAGGCGGCGCGACCCAGAGCGCCGATGCCTCGCAGGCAGGCAAGGCGCTCTATCAGCAGGTCTGCCAGGCGTGCCACGCCGCTGGCGTACTCGGCGCGCCGAAGTTCGGCAACAAGGGCGACTGGGCGCCGCGCCTGAAAGATCCGATGGACAAGATCTACAACTACGCGTTGCACGGCAAGGGCCAAATGCCGCCCAAGGGTGGTTCGAGCGCCTCCGATGACCAGGTGAAGGCCGCCGTCGACTATATGGTGAACGCGGCAAAGTAAGCGCTCGCTAACCTGCCTCCGGTGCGCCGGCGGCACAAAACGCAAGCCACACAAGCCAAAGGGCTGCATCACGTGATGCAGCCCTTTTTGGTTGCCAGCCGTAGCCGCCAGCCAGATATCGGAAGCCCGCCCCGCGTACGCTCAGCCCTTCTGCAGCAACGCCTTCAGGCTCGCGAGCCGATCCTTCGGCGACATCGGCGCTTCTTCGGGCGTGGGCGGCGGCGCGTCGTCCAGCCCCATCTCGGGGATGAAGCGCGACGCCTCGCACACCACCGTCTCGCGCGCCCGCTTGCGCTTCTTGCACCAGTTCAGATGCAGGCTGCGCTGCGCGCGCGTGATCGCCACGTACATGAGGCGGCGCTCTTCCTCGATGCGCGCGTCGTCAATCACGTCGTCTTCCGAGCCGCCGCGGTGGGGCATGATCCCCTCTTCCACGCCCACCAGGAACACGTGCGGATACTCGAGGCCTTTCGACGCGTGCACGGTCGAGAGGCGCACCGCGTCCGGATCTTCGTCCTTGCCTTCGAGCATCGACATCAGCGCGACGGTCTGGATCAGGCCCATCAGGTTCTTGCCGGTATCGGCGAGACCGTCGGCGTTGTCGTAGCCGGTGGCCTCGCTCTCCTCGCCGATTTCCTGTTCGGGCTTCGTGCCCTTGCGCTTGAGCCATTCGAGGAACTCGAGCACGTTCTGCCATTTCGACTGCGCCTGGCGCTCGTCGAACGCGTCGTAGAGATACGCCTCGTAGTGGATCGCTTCCATCAGGTCGTCGAGCACGACCGTCGCCGGGTCCTTGTGCGCGCGCTCGGCGAGACGCTGCATGAAGTCGCAGAACACGCGCATCGGCTCGACCTGGCGCGCCGAAAGCCGCGCCTCGATGCCGCCCATGTAGACGGCCTCGAACAGCGACACCTTCGCCTGCCCGGCGAACGAGCCCAGCGCTTCGAGCGTGGTGTTGCCTACGCCACGGCGCGGCGTGGTGATCGCGCGGATGAACGCGGGATCGTCGTCGTGATTGGCGATCAGGCGCAGGTACGCGCAGAGGTCCTTGATTTCGGCTTTGTCGAAGAATGACTGGCCGCCCGAGAGCACGTAGGGAATGCGCTCGCGGCGCAGCACCTGCTCGAAGATGCGCGCCTGGAAGTTGCCGCGATAAAGAATCGCGTAATCGCGGAACTGCGCGCGGCGCTCGAACTTGTGCGCGGATAGCCGGAACACCACCGACTCGGCCTCGTGCTCTTCGTCGTTGCAGGGCGTGACGGAGATGGTGTCGCCCATGCCGTGCTCGGACCAGAGCTTCTTCTCGAAGAGCTTCGGATTGTTCGCGATGACGTTGTTCGCCGCCGTGAGGATGCGCACCGTCGAGCGGTAATTCTGCTCGAGCTTGATCACATGCAGCTTCGGGAAGTCCTTGCCGAGCTGCGCGAGGTTTTCGAGCGTGGCGCCGCGCCAGCCGTAGATGGCCTGATCGTCGTCGCCCACGGCCGTGAACGCCGCGCGCGGGCCCGCCAGCAGTTTCAGCAAGGTGTACTGGCAGGCGTTGGTGTCCTGGTACTCGTCGATCAGCAGATAGCGCAGCTTGTTCTGCCAGCGCTCGCGCACCTGCTCGTTCTTCGCGAACAGTTCCGCGGGCAGGCGGATCAGGTCGTCGAAATCGACGGCCTGGTAGGCGTGCAGCGTGGCCACGTAGTTGCGGTAGACGATGGCGGCCTGGTGCTCGTCCTCGTTCGAGGCGGTCGCCAGCGCTTCCTCGGGCATCACGAGGCCGTTCTTCCAGAGCGAGATGATCGACTGGATCTTGCGGATGAAGCCCTTGTCGGTCGAGCCCACCTGCTCCTGGATCATGGCGAAGCAGTCGTCGGCGTCCATGATCGAGAACTGGGGCTTAAGCCCCAGATGCTCGGCTTCCTGGCGCAGGATCTGCACGCCGAGCGAGTGGAACGTGCAGACGGTGAGCTGGTTCACCGGCACCTTGCGGCCTTCCTTGCCGGGCGTGGTGAGCGTCTTGCCTTCGAGGAGCTTGCCCACGCGCTCGCGCATTTCGGCGGCGGCCTTGTTGGTGAAGGTGACGGCCGCGATATGGCGCGGCTCGAAGCCTTTCGCTTCGATCAGGTGCGCGATCTTCTGCGTGATCACACGCGTCTTGCCGCTGCCCGCGCCGGCGAGCACGAGACAGGGACCGTCGAGATAGCGCACCGCTTCG
>DATEJU010000517.1:0-7636 GCA_035277805.1 Paraburkholderia sp.
GGCGCATCGCTGATCTTTTGCAGCACGTCCTTGTCGAAGCCGCACGACTCGCAGCGATAAGCGTAGATCGGCATGATCTCTTTCCTGATGAAACGAGTGAAATTCTGATAAATGCTTGCAAAGCCTTGAATTATAGCCGGAAACGCGCCCCTGGCCCGGTATTTGCCGGACCAGGGGCGCGCAATGCAGTTTGGGCGTAGTTGGGGGCGGCTTGCGCCCGATCAAGTGCGCGTCAGCGTTTTCACGTGCAATGGGGCTGCGCGAAGGTTATTCGACGTTGCCCGGCGTGGCCGGTGCGTCGTTGCGCTGCCACGTGAGCCAACGCTCGCGGCCGACGAACACGGGCAGCGAGCCTTCCACGGCCTGGTCGTCGACTAGCGTGAAGTACGGCGCGAGGAGCGCGTCGAGCTCGGTGCGCGCGATGCCGAAGGGCGGTCCCTTGGGCGTGTCGCCGAGGAAGAAGAAGCCCGCCAGCAACGCGCCTGGCTCGAGCAGCGCGGCCATGCGCTGCGCGTAGTGCGGCCGGTGCGCCTTGGGCAGCGCGCACAGGAACGCGCGCTCGAAGATCCAGTCCGTCGCGAAAGGCGGCTCGTACGTATAGAAGTCCGCTTCCTCGACGACATGCGCAAACTCGCCGAGCGCTGCGCGCGCATTCTCCACCGCTGACGGCGCGAAATCGATCGCGCGCACCGTACGGCCGCGCTCGGCCAGCCAGCGCGCTTCCCAGGCGTTGCCGCAGCCGGGAATCAGCACGGCGGCGGCGGGATGCGCGGCAGCGAAGGTCTCGAAGGCCGGCTGCACACCGGCCTGATCCCACGGCGTGAAGCCACGCTCGAAGCGCTCGTTCCAGAACTCGCGCGCAGCGGGGTCGCGCGTCTCGAACTCGGGCACCTCGCCCGGCTGCTGGGGACGGGTCGGTTCGCTCATCGTCTCGCTCCTTGTCTGTGGTGCTTGTGCACCTGCTTTCTGCCTACCTGGCCGCCTCAGTGCCCACCTCAGCCACCATAAGCCATCGCCAGCCAAGCGCGCGCCGCCACCATGCCCACCCCCACCGCCACGCCGAACACCACGAGGCCTTGCAGCAGGCGGTTGGTGCGGCGCTGCTCGGCAAGAATCTGGCGAATGGTGTCGTCGTTGGCGAGATGCGCGGGGTCCTGGCGGTGCAGCAGCGCCTGATGCACGAGGCGCGGCAACTGCGGCAGCGTCTTGCTCCACTGCGGCACCTCGATCTTGAAGCGTTCATACCAGCCGCGCAGGCCGATCTGCTCGGTCATCCAGCGCTCAAGATAAGGTTTGGCGGTCTTCCAGAGATCCAGTTCCGGATCGAGCGAGCGCCCGAGGCCCTCGACGTTGAGCATGGTCTTCTGCAGCAGCACGAGCTGCGGCTGGATCTCGACGTTGAAGCGTCGCGAGGTCTGGAACAGACGCAGCAGCACCTGGCCGAGCGAAATGTCTTTCAGCGCGCGGTCGAAATACGGTTCGCAGACAGCGCGGATGGCGCTCTCGAGCTCCTCGACACGCGTCGTGGGCGGCACCCATCCCGACTCGATGTGCAGCGTCGCAACGCGGTGATAGTCGCGCTTGAAGAACGCGAGGAAGTTCTGCGCGAGGTAGTTCTTGTCGAAGTCCGAGAGCGCCCCGACGATGCCGAAATCGAGCGCGATATAGCGCCCGAAATGTGCTGGGTCGAGGCTCACCTGGATATTGCCGGGGTGCATGTCTGCGTGAAAGAAGCCGTCGCGGAACACTTGCGTGAAGAAAATCTCGACACCTTCGCGCGCGAGCTTCGGAATGTCGACGCCCGCCGCGCGCAGCTTGTCCACCTGGCTGATCGGTACGCCCACCATGCGCTCCATCACGAGCACGTTGGGCGTGCTGTACTCCCAGTACATTTCCGGCACGAGCAGCAGATCGAGGCCCACGAAGTTGCGGCGCAGCTGGCTGCCGTTGGCGGCCTCGCGCATGAGGTCGAGCTCGTCGTGCAGGTATTTGTCGAATTCGGCCACCACCTCGCGCGGCTTGAGGCGCTTGCCGTCGGCCCACAGCCGCTCGGCCCATACGGCGAGGTCGCGCAGCAGCAGCAAGTCCGAATCGATCACGGGCCGCATGTTCGGGCGCAGCACCTTCACCGCCACCGCCTTGCCCGCGTGCTGACCAGACCTCATCTTTGCGAAGTGCACCTGCGCGATCGAGGCGCTCGCCACGGGCACGCGCTCGAATTCGTCGAACAGCGTGTCGACGGGCGCGCCCAGCGATTTTTCGATGATGTCGATCGCCAGCTGCGATTCGAACGGCGGCACCTGGTCTTGCAGCTTCGCAAGCTCGTTGGCGATATCGAGCGGCAGCAGGTCGCGACGCGTCGAAAGCACCTGGCCGAACTTCACGAAGATAGGCCCGAGGCTTTCGAGGGCGAGGCGCAGACGCACGCCGGGCGGCTGATCGAACTTGCGGCCGATGGTGGTGATACGCAGCAACAGCCTGACGCGCCGGTCATTGATCCGACTCAACATCATTTCGTCGAGACCGAAGCGGATGACCGTAAAAAAGATCTTCAGAAAACGCAGAAAACGCATGTCTTAGAGGCCTGTTGTCTGGCTCGGACCGCGCGGTGCAGCGCCCGACGGCGCCGCCGGTGCCGACGGTGCCGTTTGGGCACCATTGAACGCGCCACGCGCTTGTGATTTTTGTTCAAGGCGCTCGATGCGCTTCTCCACGCGCGCCAGGGCGTCGCGCGCGCGTGACAGCTCCGTGTTGAAGCGGTCGAGCTCGGCGTGCCGCACGAGTTGCGGATTTTCGTCGAGCAGATATTCGGTGACGGAGCCGAGCACGTTGCGCCCCGTGCGCAACGCCTGCTCATGCACGGCGCGCGCAAGTGTGGCGACGCGCGAAGCCGGTGCGTCGCCGATCAGCTTCGCGAGATCCTCTTCGGGCTCCCAGCGCAGGTGTTCCGCCAGCTTGCCGATGATCTGCGCGAATTCCGCGTCGCCCTCGATCTTCACGTGCTTCATGACGGCAGCCTGGCCGCCCTGCACGTACGAAGAGAGCGCACCGGCCGGCAGCGAGAGCTCGACGTCCGCGCGCTGCGTGTCATGCTCGTCGACCGCCGCAAGGTAGCCGTCGGGCTCCACGAGCAGTGTGAGCACGACGGGCGGGCACGACAGACGCGCCGTCTTGCCGGCATAGGGAGCGAGGCGGTCGCGGGCCCACGATTCGCGGGCGAGCAGGTGATTGACGGCGGCGGCGAAGGGCTTGGCGGCGAGAGTCATCGGCGTGGAATAAAGAAACCCGCGCGGGCTCAAGCTCGCGCGGGTTCCTATTGTAGCGTTCGCGCCGCCCGATCGCGCCGCGCCGGGGCCTGGCCGGATGGCCCAGGCCAAATAGCCCAGGCCGGATAGCTAACGTGCCCTGGCGTGTGCGGCCCGGCGGCGCGGGATCAGTGCCGGCTCATTGGCGTATCAATGAGATTCGACCTGCTGGATGCCGGCGAGCAGCCAGCCCTCGCCCGATGTGCGCGACTTCGAGAGATTCCAGATCTCGACGAACGGCGCGGCGGCCGAGCCCGCCTCTTCGCGGATCAGGCCGGAGAAGCGCACGCTCGCGAGATATTCGTTGCCGCGCTCTTCCACCGCGAGCAGGTCGGCGTTGAGCTGAACCACGTCGGTCTGATTGGGCTGCGTGCCGCGAGCCGAAAGGTCCACGCGGATCTCGGCGAACATCTCGGGCGTCGTGAATTCGCGGATGTCCTCGACGTTGCCTACGTCCCACGCGGCCTGCAGACGCACGAAATAGACCTTCGCGTTGCGCAGGAACGCTTCGGTGTCGAAGCCCGCAGGCACGGGCGGCGCCGTCTCGATCTGCGGCGTGCTGAGCGGATTGGCTTCGGGCGCGAGGTACTGGCCCGTGGGCGGCGCCGAGTAGCGCGGCTCCTGCGGCTGGTAGCCGCCCATCTGCATCTGGTTCAGGCCACCGGAAGGCGGCAGGCCTGCGCTGCCCGTCTGATACGCGGGCTGCGGCCCACGGCGGCGGCTGGCGATCTTGCGGATCACCCAGATCGCGATGAACGCGAGCAGCGCGATAACGATCATGTTCGCCATCATGCTGGCGAACGCTCCACCGAGGCCGAAGTGCGACAGCAGCGCGGCGATGCCAAGACCAGCCGCAAGGCCCGCGATGGGCCCGAGCCAGCGATTGCGCGCCGGTGCCGGCGTGGGCGCCGGCGCGGGTGCGCCGGGCTGGGCGCGCTGGGCACCGGCCTGTTGGGTGGGACTGGGTTGAGCGGGCGGCGGCGTGGTGCTGCGCTGCGAGGCAACCGAAGACTGCCGGCCGAAGCTGCGGCCGCCGCCCATGCGGCGTGCCTCGGCGTCGAGCGATGCAAGGCTGCCGGCCACGACCACGCCGATCACGGCCAGGGTTCCGATCCGCCTGGCCCACGACACTGAAGGCTTTTTGGAAGCAACGTTGCGGGACTCAGACATGGCGGAATTTCCTTTAAAGACAGAGAGTTGGGAACACTAATACTTTGTGCCGACGTGTAAGGCTACCACGCCAGCTGACAAATTGTAATATTTGACGGCGTCGAGGCCGACTTGTTCCATCATCGTCTTCAATGTTTCCTGGTCGGGATGCATGCGGATCGACTCGGCGAGGTAGCGATAGCTATCGGCATCCTGTGCAAAGCGCGCGCCCAGCCACGGCAGCACCTTGAACGAATAGACGTCGTAGGCCTTCTTGAGCGGCTCCCAGACTTTGGAGAATTCGAGCACGAGCAGGCGCCCGCCCGGCTTGAGCACGCGGCGCATCTCGGCAAGCGCGGCGTCCTTGTGCGTCATGTTGCGCAGGCCGAAGGCCACCGTCACCACGTCGAAGTAGTTGTCTGGAAAGGGAATTTTCTCCGCGTCGCAGAGCAATGCAGGCGTGATCACGCCACGGTCGATGAGCCGGTCGCGGCCCACGCGCAGCATCGACTCGTTGATGTCGGTATGCCAGACCTGGCCGGTCGAGCCGGCCTTCTTCGCGAACGCCATGGAGAGGTCGCCCGTGCCGCCCGCGATATCGAGCACCCTGGCGCCCGGCCGCACGTTCGCCTGAGCGATCGTGAACGTCTTCCAGGCGCGATGCAGCCCGCCCGACATCAAGTCGTTCATCAGGTCGTAGTTCGAGGCGACCGAATGGAACACGCCGGCCACCTTCTTCGCCTTGTCCTGTTCGTCGACCGTTTCGTAGCCGAAGTGGGTTTTGCTCATCGCGCTCGTCCTTTCGCGGGTCTGACCGGATCATGTCCAGTCTTATTTGATGGGGTGCGGCGCATGGGCGCCGCGGCGGGCAGGATCGTAACAGGAAGCGTCAGTGGCAGTGGCCGTGTGCAGCAGGCGCAGGCGCCATCGGGGTGTCGCGCTCGACACCCGCGGCTTTCAGCTTGGCGAAGTACTCCGCCCAGAGCTCGTCCTGGCGCGTCGCCAGCTCATAGAGCTGGTCCCAGGAGTAGATGCCGCTGCTATGGCCGTCGGAGAAGGTCGGCTGCAGCGCGTAGTTGCCGACGCCCTCGAGCGCCGTGATCGTCACTTCGCGCTTGCCCGTTTGCAGCGTCTCCTGGCCGGGCCCGTGGCCGCGCGCTTCCGCCGAGGGCGTATAGACGCGCATCAACTCGAACGGAATGCGATAGCTCTCACCATTTCCGTACTGGAGTTCGAGCACGCGCGACACCGCGTGCACCACGACACCGGTCGGCACCGGCGTATCGGATTTCAGTCCACTCATGATTGTTTCTGTCCTCCCTCAGCGTCGCCGGTGCAAGCGGGCACGACACCCGCGCCTTGCAGCCTGCTCAGGCGAGCGCCTGCTCGATTTCCTGACGTACCGCGTCGCGCAGCAGCGTAGCCTGCGCCCGGCGCTGCCCGAGCATCGCCTCCGAGACCGTGCGCTGGCGCGGCGCCCATACAGGCAGCGGAAAATGTGCGTCGTTGGTGAAACGCGGAATCACGTGCCAGTGCACATGCGGCACCTGATTGCCAAGGCTTGCGAGATTCACCTTCGATGGCTGCATCACGCGGCGCAGCGCGCGCTCGACCGCGTAGACCGCGCGCATCAGATGTTCCCGGTCCGCCGCCCCCAGATCGGAGAACTCGGCGACATGCGCATTCCAGATGACCCGGCAAAAGCCCGGATATTCGGCTTCGGCGCTCGCGAGCACGACGCGCATACGCTCGTCTTCCCACAGCACATCGCCGCCTTCCTCATTGCAGAATACGCATCCCATCGTCGTCCTCGAACCCGTGTTACGGAAAATTTTGCGCTGCCATTAGACCAGCACGCGCTCGATTCCGCCATTGTTCGCCTTCTGAACGTAGTCCGCCATCCAGTTTTCGCCAAGCACGTGTCGGGCAATTTCCACCACGATGTAGTCGGCTTCGATGTTGGCGTCCTCGTTGTATCGAGACAGCCCCTGGAGGCACGACGGGCAGCTCGTCAGAATCTTCACATCCTGCGTGCTGCCCTGCCCGCCCGCTTCCTGGGCCGTGGCCGGCTGCACGCCGTTCGCACCATTGCCGACGATCGGAATGCCGCGCAGCTTGGCCGCGCCCTTGCGGATTTCCTCTTCCTTGCGGAAGCGCACCTGCGTCGAAATGTCCGGGCGCGTCACGGCGAGCGTGCCCGATTCGCCACAGCAGCGCTCGTTCTTCTCGATCTTGTAGCCGTCCTTCTCGGCACCCATGAGTTCGTTGACGAGCTTGACCGGGTCCATCGTCTTGATCGGCGTGTGGCACGGATCGTGGTACATGTAGCGCGTGCCCGTCACGCCATCGAGCTTGATGCCCTTCTCGAGCAGGAACTCGTGAATGTCGATAATGCGGCAGCCCGGGAAGATCTTGTCGAATTCATAACCGGCGAGCTGGTCGTAGCACGTGCCGCACGACACCACCACCGTCTTGATGTCGAGGTAGTTGAGCGTGTTGGCGACGCGGTGGAACAGCACGCGGTTGTCGGTGACGATCTTCTCGGCCTTGTCGAACTGGCCCGAGCCGCGCTGCGGATAGCCGCAGCACAGATACCCCGGCGGCAGCACGGTCTGCACGCCCGCTTCCCAGAGCATCGCCTGGGTGGCGAGGCCCACTTGCGAGAACAGACGCTCCGAGCCGCAGCCCGGGAAGTAGAACACCGCCTCCGAATCCACGTTCGTGGTCTTCGGATTGCGGATGATCGGCACGATCTTGTTGTCTTCGATGTCGAGCAGCGCCCGCGCCGTCTTCTTCGGCAGGTTGCCCGGCATCTTCTTGTTGACGAAGTGGATCACCTGCTCGACCACAGCCGGCTTGCCCGTGGACGCGGGCGGATGCGCCGTCTGCTTCTTCACGACCTTCTTGAGCAGGTCGTTGCCGAGGCGCTGCGCCTTGTAGCCCACGCCCATCATCACTTCGCGCGCGAGGTTGATGGTCTGCGGATTGGTCGCGTTCAGGAAGAACATGCCCGCCGCGTTGCCCGCGTTGAACTTCTTCTTGCCCATCTTGCGCAGCAGGTTGCGCATGTTCATGGTGACGTCGCCGAAGTCGATCTTGACCGGGCACGGCGTCACGCACTTGTGGCAGACCGTGCAGTGGTCGGCCACGTCGTTGAACTCGTCCCAGTGCTTGATCGACAC
>DATEJU010000518.1:0-3931 GCA_035277805.1 Paraburkholderia sp.
GCCGGCGCGCGCCAACGAAGTCAGTTGCGGCGACCTCGTCTTCGATATCAACACGGGGCAGTTCGCGCTCGACGGCGCGCCGCTGAACGTGACGCCGCGCGAGCGCACCGTGCTCGAAGCGCTGATGCTGCGCGCGAACAAGACCGTCTCGAAGTCCGCGCTCGCCGATGCGATCTTCACGCTTGCCGACGATCCGAGCGAAGACGCCATCGAAATCTACGTATCGCGGCTGCGCAAGAAGCTCGAGGGCAGCTCGGCCACGATTGTCACCTTGCGCGGTCTCGGCTATCTGCTGCGCAAGCGCGACGAAGTGGTGTAGCCGATGGGGGACGCACGCGATGACGAGTAGCCTGCGCATCCGGCTCTTGTGGTGGATGCTGGTGCCGCTCGGCCTTTATGTGGTTTTCACGACCACCTTCGAGTATCGCGCGGCGCGCCACACCGCCGATCTCGTGCAGGACGGGCGTTTGCTCTCGTCCGCGCGCATGCTTGCGGGCTCGGTCGAGTGGAGCGACGGCGCGCTGCGCGCGAACGTGCCGCCGGCGGCGCTCGAGCTGTTCGCATCGCCGCAGCGCGACCAGGTGTTCTACAGCGTCAGCGTGGAAGACGGCCCGCTGCTCGCGGGCATGCCCGATTTTCCGCCGGCCGGGACGACGCCGGCCGTCGATGCGCCGGTCTGGTACGACGCGGCGTTGCACGGCGAGGCGCTGCGCGCCGTGAGCGTGCTGCGCTCGATGTACGACAACGGTCGCATCTGGCGCGTGCGCGTTTCGGTGGGCAAGACCGGGCATTCGCGCGATGCGATGGCCACGGCGCTGTGGCGGCCCCAGCTCGCGCGCCAGATCGGCATGGTGATGCTCGCGGTGGCGCTCGCCTGCATCGGCCTCACGTTCGAGCTGCGTCCGCTCATGAAGCTCAAGAACGAGGTTGCGGACCGCGATCCGATGCATCTCGTGCCGATCCGCTCCGAGGGGCTGCACGCCGAGCTGCGGCCCGTCGTGGATGCGATCAATCAGTGCATCGCGCGGCTCGGCGCGCAGAACGCCGCGCAACGGCGCTTTATTGCCGATGCCTCGCATCAGCTGCGCACGCCGCTGACCTTGCTGGGCACGCAGTTGCAGTACGCGTGCTCGCAGAAGACGCTGGACCCGGCGCTGGCCGAAGTCTTCGCCGCCATGCGCGAGAGCAATCGCTCGATGGTTGCGCTCACCAACAAGCTGCTGTTGCTGGCCCAGGCCGAGGCGTTCGACACCGCGCAGCGGCCTGGCGTGCCTGTGGACATGGCGCAGCTTGCGCGCGAGGCCGTCGAGGGGCTCGTGATGCTGGCACAGGCGCGCGGCATCGACCTCGGCGCGGAGCTGCACGGCGCCGCGCTCGTGTCGGGGCATCGCGAGCTGCTGCGCGCGATGGTGAGCAATCTCGTGGACAACGCGCTGCGCTATACGCAGGCGGGCGGACGCGTAACGGTGGGCGTGCAGGCCGGCGAGCAGGCGGTGACCCTCGAGGTGCTCGACGATGGGCCGGGCATTCCCGCCGAAGCGCGCGAGCGCGTATTCGAGCCGTTCTTCAGGGCCGCGGTGGACATGGAGGGCACGGGCCTCGGCCTCGCGATCGTGCGCGAGATCGTGCATTCGCACGGTGGCGAGGTCGGCCTGGACGCGGGCGCGAACGGGCGCGGCGTGCGTGCCCGCGTGAGCCTCGCGCGCTTGCGCGAGGCCCGGCCGGAGCCGGTTTTCGAAACGCAGCGCTAGGCGTAGTCGCCGCCGAGCAGGAAGTCGTCGACGAGCGGCGCGAGCACGCGTGCATGCACGCAGGCGAGATCGTGGCCGCCGCCGTTCACCACATCGAGCTCCGCGTTCGGCAGCAATTCGAGCAGCTTTTCACCAACTTTGAGCGGGCTGATGGGATCTTCGTCGCCCCACAGCAGCATGACCGGCTGCTGGACATAGGCGAGCTCGCTCGTGAGATCCTCGCGCAGCGTCACGAACCAGTCCGGCAAGTGCGGGTTTTCTGCGACGAATTCCTCGCGCCAGTCGTGCGCGCCGAGCGCCTGCGTGTCGAGGCCGCCGGAGGTGACGGCCAGCACGAGATGCGTGACGAGGGCAGGCTTGGCCAGCGCGGCGCGCAACGCGAGCACGCCGCCCATCGACTGGGCGATCAGCGCGCTCGGCTGGTCGATTTGCTGCACGACCTTGCGCACGAGATCTTCGAAATTCTCGACCTCGGGGTCCGCGGGCTCGCCGCCGAAACCCGGGTAAGCGAGAAAACGACGCTCGGCCGGATGCTCGAGCTGGTCCGCGAGCGGCTGCCAGAACGCGGGATTACCCGAGGCGCCGGGCAGAAACAGGAGTTGAGTGGGAGCGTTCAAGTTGAAAGGCCTGCAGCGTGCGTGTCTCGCGGCCCCTGCGACGCGCCGGTGCATTCGCAACTGCGCGCGCGGGTTCGTCCGTTGATTCGTTCGCTGGTTCGTTCGCCGGTTCATTGATCGGGAGCCGCCGATCTTAGCATGGGACCCGGCTCGCCCCGGCCGGCATCCGGCGGTTCTGGCAAGACGCGTGGCGCAGCGCATCGCGGACGGTACAATGTGGCCGGCCCGCCAGGTTGTCTAGCCTGACCTGGCGCGGCCATCCTGGCCGGGCGGACAGCAGCGCTCGCACCAAGCCGAAAGCCGGGCAATGTGCCCGCCTATTTCCAGATGACGATCATGCAAAACAAGCCGGCTCGCGGCACGCCATTGCCCGCATACGAACAGATCAAGCGTCACGTCCTCGCACAGATCGAAAGCGGCGCGCTCAAGCCGGGCGATGTCGTGCCTTCCGAAACGGAGATGGTCAAGGAGTTCGGCGTCGCGCGCATGACCGTTTCGCGCGCGCTGCGCGAGTTGATGGCCGAAGGCGTGCTCAATCGCGTGCGCGGCTCGGGCACCTATGTCGCGCCGCGTCAGTACGAGTCGACGGTCCTGCAGATCCGCAATATCGCCGATGAAATCGCCGCACGCGGGCATCGCCATACGGCGCGCGTGCTCGCGCTCGAAGCCAGCGACGATCCGAACGCCGTCGCCGCGCTCGAACTCGACACGGGGCCGGTGTTCCATTCGCGCATCGTGCACAACGAGGAGGGCGAGCCGATCCAGTACGAGGATCGCTACGTGAACCCCGAGGTGTTTCCCGAGTACCTCGCGCAGGACTTCACGGTCGAAACGCCGAATCACTACATGGTGCGCCTCGCGCCCATTCAGCGCGCGGAGTTCCGCATCTACGCGCAAAAGCCGGACGCGCACGTGCGCCAGCACCTCGCCATGGAAATTGGCGAGCCTTGCCTGCTGTTGCTGCGGCGCACCTGGGTCGGCAAGCATGTCGCCACTTCGGTGCGGCTCTGGCACCCGGCTTCACGCTTCCATCTGGCCGGCACCGTCTGAGGCGTTCGCGGCGCCAGACCTTGTGCCGCGCAGCCATACGCATCGCTGGCGCGGTTGACCGCGCACGTCCATCCTCCTGCCGCTGAAGCGCCGTGCGGGCACTCGCACACGCGGCCTCGTGCCGTCGCTATCTTCTTGTCTAGTCAACGAGCGCCGCATTGGGTGTTCGACCCCTTCGTTTCCCCTGATACTCCGTAGAAAAAGCCCGCCAGGGTAATTCCCTAGGTTCGATTTGTTGAAACGAGTTGTATATACAACTTGGCGGCGGTAGACTAGCTCTCACGTTGCCGCGACGCCGCTTCAGGCCATCTCCCGGTGTGGGCAGACAGGCAGGGCCGCGCAAGAACTTCTATCCCGAGACGAACGAACGCCATGAACCATCCCAACTTCACCGATCCCCGCCTCGACCCGACCCGCACGATCCGCGCACCGCGCGGCAGCGAGAAGGTGTGCAAGACCTGGCTGGCCGAAGCCGCGTACCGCATGATCCAGAATAATCTGGACCCGGAAGTC
>DATEJU010000519.1:0-7771 GCA_035277805.1 Paraburkholderia sp.
CTCCGCCGCGAGCCGCGCTTGACGGCGGTCGTGGCGCACGCGGGCTTCATCGGCCTGCTGCTGCGTCCATGCGTCCCAGCCCGTTGCCGCGCCGGTCACCGGAATCATCGCGATGCAGTCCACGGGGCAGGGCGCGACGCACAGGTCGCAGCCCGTGCACGGGTCCTTGACGATGGTGTGCATCTGCTTGGGCGCACCGACGATCGCATCGACGGGGCACGCCTGCATGCACAGCGTGCAGCCGATGCACAACTGCTCGTCGATGAAGGCGACGGGGCGCGGCCGCTCGACGCCGTTCGCGGGGTTGATCGGGATGACCGGCTTGCCGAGCAGCTTCGCGAGGCGTGCGACGCCTTCGGCGCCGCCAGGCGGGCACTGGTTGTAGTTGGCGGTGCCGGCGGCGACGGCTTCGGCATAAGGCCGGCAGCCGTCGTAGCCGCATTTGGTGCATTGCGTCTGGGGCAGCAGATCTTCGATGCGATCTGCGAGGGTCTTGGAATCGTTCACGGTTGCGATTTCTGGGCGGGCCCGCTGGGTCGGGTCTGATGTTGCGGATTTGACGCAGCGGGTCTGGCCGGGCGGCAGTGTGGCGCGGCGGCGGGGCTCGCGCGAGCGCAGCGCCTGGCGGGCGCGCACACGGCGCCAAAGCCCGCATTATCGCCGATTTCCCGCATTGCCATCGGCGGGCCATGTGCCATAATCAAAGCGCTTAATTCGAACGTCCGGACCGCGGTTGCACTGCCTCGCGCACGGCATCGAATCGAGTCCGCAGGACGGCGTCAAATACGCAGCGTCGAGCGAGGGGTCAAGACGACTGCAAACAAAGAAAGACCGGGAAGCGAAGGGTGTCAGTCCATTAACCCGGCGCGCCCCATGCCACGCTGCCGCATGATGGGTTTGGAGAGGCCCGGCAGCGCAAAGTGGGAAGCCGCGCGCCTATCGAGCGATCCTGCCACCATGAATCAGACGAAAATCAAAAGAGATCCTGAAGGGACGCGCCGCCGCATTCTGCTTGCCGCAGCGGAAGAGTTCGCGAACGGCGGCCTGTTCGGCGCCCGTGTCGACCAGATCGCGCGCCGCGCGGAAACCAACGAGCGCATGCTCTACTACTACTTCGGCAGCAAGGAGCAGTTGTTCACTGCCGTGCTGGAGCATGCATTCGGCGCACTGAACGAGGCCGAACGCGCACTCGACCTGGGCGGGCTCGCACCCGTCGAGGCGATCACGCGGCTCGCGCATTTCGTTTGGGACTACTACCGCGATCATCCCGACCTGCTGCGGCTCGTGAACAACGAGAACCTGCATGAGGCGCGCTATATGGGGAAGTCCACGCGCATCCACGAGATGGTTTCGCCGATCGTCGCCACGCTCGGCTCCATCCTCGCGCGCGGCGAGGCTGCGGGGCTCTTTCGCGCGAACGTCGATCCGCTGCGTCTCTATGTGACGCTCTCGGGCATGGGCTACTACATCGTGTCCAACCGCTTCACGCTGCACGCCACGCTCGGACGCGACTTCAGCGCGAGCGCCGAGCGCGCCGAGATCATCCAGCTCAACACCGAGATGCTGCTCGCGTTCCTGATGCGCAAATGAGCCGCAACTGAAGCGCCCATGAAAAACGCCGCGCTCTGTTCAATCAGGGCGCGGCGTTTGGCGTTGCATGCGGCGTAGGCGTCGGCCTTCGAGGTTCTTTAGCACCCGAAAGCGTTGCCGCGCGGCTTGCGTGCGCCCTCAGGCTACGGCGCTTTCCGTTGCGTTCTGCTTCGCGCGTTGATGCTGGCGGATGAAGTCGCGCAATTGCGGATAGATGATCGTGCGCCAGCGGCGGCCCGAGAAAATACCGTAGTGGCCGCACTTTTCCGCGGTCAGGTGATGCTTGTTCTGCTCCGGGATGCTGGTGCACAGATCGTGTGCGGCGCGCGTCTGGCCGGAGCCCGAGATGTCGTCGAGCTCGCCTTCGATCGTGAAGAGCGCCGTGTCGCGGATGTCCTGCGGCCGCACGCGCTCGCCCGCGACGTCCCACGTGCCATCGGCGAGCCTGAACTCCTGGAACACCGTACGGATGGTTTCGAGGTAGTACTCGGCGGCCATGTCGAGCACCGCGTTGTATTCGTCATAGAAACGGCGATGTGCTTCGGCATCCTCTTCGTCGCCGCGCAGGAGGCTCTTGTAGAAGTCCCAGTGCGCGGTGGTGTGGCGGCCCGGATTCATGGCGACGAAGCCCGCGTGCTGCAGGAAGCCCGGATAGACCGCGCGCCCTTCACCCGGATAGTTGGCGGGCACCGTATGGATCACGTTGTTCGCGAACCATTCCATCGAGTGCTCGGTGGCGAGCGAGTTGACCGCCGTGGGACAGCGGCGCGCATCGATCGGGCCGCCCATCATCGTCATGGTGAGCGGGGTGGCCTCGCCGCGGCTCGCCATGAGCGAGATGGCCGCGAGCACCGGCACCGTGGGCTGGCACACCGAAAGCACGTGCAGGTTCTTCGCGCCGATGTGGCGGATGAATTCCTGGATGTACGCGACGTAGTCGTCCAGATGGAACGGACCGGCCTCGAGCGGGACCATGCGCGCGTCGATCCAGTCGGTGATGTAGACCTTGTGGTCCTGCAGCAGGGTGCGCACGGTGTCGCGCAGGAGCGTCGCGTGGTGGCCGGAGAGCGGCGCGCACACGAGCACCGCGGGCTCGTCCTTGAGCGCGGCGACGGCTGAGGAATCGTCGGCGAAGCGCTTGAAGCGCAGCAGCCGGCAGAACGGCTTGTCGATGATGGTCTGCTCGACGATCGGGATGTTGAAGCCATCCTTCTCGATCTGGCGGATGTCGAACTCGGGCTTCTCGTAGTCCTTGCCGAGACGGTAGAGCAGTTCGTAGCCCGCCGCGAGACGCGTGGCGCCCGGCACGAGCGAGAATGGGCTCGACGGATTCGAGAACGACTTGGAGGCAGCCTGCGCCCACGCGGTAAGCGGGCTCAGCAAGGCGCGCTGAAATTCACGGATTTGGTAGAGCATGGACGCTCCAGCATCAGGGGCGGCTCGCCCCCGGGCCGCGCTGGGTAAGCGCGGCCCGGAAAGCGGGCCGGTAGTTGGTCGGTCAGCCTGTTTATCGGCTTTGCAGCCGGCCGCTTGAGCGGCGCGGCATACGGCTTGCCGCGAGCGAACGCGAATCCTCGTGCCAGAAAACGCAACCCAACCCCTGGCGAACCCTGATCGTTGTGCAACGCAGCAACCCAGATTCCAAGTTTAGCGCACTTGGCGGGCGCGCATGGGGGCTTTCGTGCGGTTTCGCACTTGTTTCGCACTTTTACGATGCCGTGCTCGTCGCGGTTGCGAAATCCGAATCGATCGGCGGAGTGCCGCCAACCGCCGGATGCCCCGTCGCCCGGGCCATTTCCTGCTCGTGGCGCATCAAATTCAGACCCGTATGGACGAGTGCCACATGCGAGAAGGCCTGTGGGAAATTCCCCACAAGTCTGCCGGCGATCGGGTCGTATTCCTCGGCCAGCAGCCCGACATCGTTGGCGAGCGCGAGCAGGCGCTCGTACATCTTGCGCGCGTCGTCCATGCGGCCCTGGAGCGCGAGGTTGTCCACCATCCAGAAGCTGCAGGCGAGAAACGTGCCTTCGCCGGGCGGCAGACCGTCGTTGAACTCGGTGGTGCGGTAGCGCATCACGAAGCCTTCGCACATCAGGTCGCGCTCGATGGCCGCGACCGTGCCCGCGATGCGCGGGTCGGACGCGGGCAAAAAGCCCACCAGCGGCATGAGCAGGAGGCTCGCGTCGAGGTCGGTGCCGCCGTAGATCTGCGTGAACGAGTTGAGCGCGGCGTTGAAGCTGCGCTCGCAGATGGTCGCGTGGATGGTGTCGCGCAGCGCGCGCCAGTGATCGAGCGGACCCGGCAGATCGAACTTCTCGGCCGAACGGATGCAGCGGTCGAACGCCACCCACGCCATGACTTTCGAGAAGGTGAAATGCTGGCGCCCGCCGCGCGTCTCCCAGATGCCTTCGTCGGGCTCGCTCCAGATCTTCTCGAGATGCTCGAGCATCGCGCACTGGATCGACCACGCGGTTTCGTCGGCTTGCAGGCCGCCCACGCGGGCGAGATGCAGCGCGTTCATGACTTCGCCATAGACGTCGAGCTGCAATTGCCCGACCGCGTTATTGCCCACGCGCACCGGCTTCGCGCCTTCGTAGCCCGGCAGCCAGTCGAGCTCGAACTCGGGCAGGCGGCGCTCGCCGGCAATCCCGTACATGATCTGCAACTGCGAGGGCGAGCCCGCCATCACACGGCCGAGCCACGCGCGCCAGGCGCGCGCCTCGTCGTAGTAGCCGCCGCGCATCATGGCGAGCAGCGTGATGGTGGCGTCGCGCAGCCAGCAGTAGCGGTAGTCCCAGTTGCGCGAGCCGCCGAGCTGCTCGGGCAGCGAGGTGGTCGGGGCGGCGACGATGCCGCCGGTGGGCTCGAAGGCGAGCGCCTTGAGCGTGATGAGCGAGCGGCGGATGGGCTCGGCCCAGCGGCCCTCGATGGTGCTGCGCGCCGACCACTCCTCCCAGAAGTTTTCGGTGCGCGCGAGCGCCGTGAACGGATCGCGCGGCGGCGGCAGGCGCAGATGCGAGGCCGCGTAGGCCAGCGAGAACGGCACGCGCTCGCCTTCGCTCACGTCGAATGCGGCGACGGTGCGCATGTTCTCGCCTTGCAGGTCGACGGGCGTACGCAGCACGACGGTGTCCGGGCCGACCGTCGCCTTGATGCCGCTCTCGTAGTTCAGGCGGCTGACCCACGGCACGGAAAAGCCATAGTCGAAGCGCAGCACGAGTTCGCACTGCATGCGCACGGTGCCGCGCCGGCCCACCACGAGCCGCACGAGCTCGCTCCAGCCATTGCCGGGCGGCATGAAGTCGATGAGCGTGACGGCGCCTTCGGGCGTCTCGAAATCGGTTTCGAGGATCAGCGTGTCGCCGCGGTAGCGGCGCGTGATCTTGATTTCGGCTTGGGAGCCGTTGGCGGGCGGGGCTGGCGCGATCAGCCAGCGGCCGTTCTCTTCGGTGCCGAGCAGCGCCGCGAAGCACGCGCCGGAGTCGAAGCGCGGCCAGCAGAGCCAGTCGATGGAGCCTTCGCGGGACACGAGCGCGGCCGTGTGGCCGTCGCCGATCATTGCATAGTCTTCGATGAGTGCAGGCATGGTAAGCAGATTGACAGCATTACGCTGGAAGCGGGTACAGCACAGGCACGCACAAGATTAGTGGGTGCGAGGGGGCTCGCGCAACGCGTTTTACTGCATGCCGCGCACAAATGACTGGCGCGGGAACTTTCGCCGTACTTTCGCGAAGCTTCGTGCAGGTGCGCGAAGGCGCGGCCGCGAGCATCAAAAATGCCCGATGTGCCCACCGGTGCCGAAGAGCCCAAGGAGACCGATGATGATGAGATACAGCGCAACGATGTAATTGAGCAGGCGCGGCATCACGAGGATCAGGATGCCGGCGATGAGCGAGACGAGCGGGCCGATGGCGAGATGAACGTTCATTTTTCACTCCCTGGAGTGGGCGAAGCCGGGGTGGCCGCGGGGCGGCCATATAACGGGCAACAGGGCAGGAGGCGCTTCGCGAGGCGCACTGCGCGCCCAACGCCCAGCCACGCGCAAGCTCTCTTATACTGGGCTTCAAACCCTCATAACATTCGCGCCGGCACGTCGGTGCTCGCGCCACGCTCGTTTGCATCGACTCGCGCCGCCGCGCGCTGCCGATCCGCTCCAGCTTCGACAAGAAAAAGGAGGTCGACATGTTTCAGGCCCATGCCGCCGCAATCGCCATGCCCGTGCCTGCGCACCGGTATGATCGGCACCACCGGCACGATCGCCTCAATCCGCCTCGCACGAAAAGGCGCGGCCTCATTCACCAGATCATCAAAGGTATCGCCATCATGGCTTCAGTCGCCGCAACCCAGGCGTTCGCGCAAACCGGCGCGGGCACTGCGCCCGCCGACACGGCGGCCAATGGCGTGTACGACCTGATCGTCGGCACCTATACCGGTGGCAAGAGCGAGGGCATCTACGTCTATCGCTTCGATTCGAAGACGGGCGACGCCCAGCAGGTGAGCGTCGCGAAGACGGTGAACCCGTCGTACCTCGTGGTGAGCAAGGACAAGCGCTTCGTCTACGCCGTGAACGAGCTGCCCGGCGACAACGGCCCGGCAAGCCTGCGCGGCGATGTGAGCGCGTTCGGCTTCGACGCCGCGAGCGGCCAGCTCACGTTTCTCGACAAGGTTTCGGCGCAGGGCAACGACCCGTGCTATCTGAAGCTCTCGCCGGATGGGCGCTATCTCTTCGTCGCCAACTACTCGGTGGCGGCGGACCCTGGCGGCAGCTTCGCGGTGCTGCCCGTCGAGCAGGACGGCAAGCTTGGGGCAGCGGTGCTCACCGTGCATCACGAGGGCGGCGGACCGGTGAAGGGACGTCAGGACAACGCGCATGTGCACTCGACGGTGTTTTCGCCCGACGGGCGCTACCTCTTCACCCAGGATCTCGGCACCGACAAGCTCTGGACCTACCGCTATACGCCGGACGGCAGCCGCGGCCTCGTGAGTCCGGCCGAGTGGCGCTACACCGACGTGAAGGCCGGCACCGGCCCGCGTCATCTGATCTTCGGCAACGACGGCCGCTTCGGATACCTCACGAGCGAGCTCGCCGCCACGGTGAGCGTGTTCGCATATCACGACGGGCGCATGCAGCTCGAGCAGGTCGAGAAGCTGGCGGAGCCGGGCTTCACGGGCGCGGTAGGCGCGGCGGCGCTGCACCTCTCGCCGGACGGCAAATTCCTGTACGTCTCGAATCGCGGCGACGCCAACGACATCTCGATCTTCGCTGTCGACGCGCACTCGGGCAAGCTCAAGCGCGTGGGCCGTCAGTCGAGCCTCGGCAAGTCGCCGCGCGAGTTCGCGATCGATCCGAGCGGGCAGTGGCTCATCGTCGGCAACCAGAACAGCGACACGGCCTACGTGTTCCGCCGCAACCAGGAGACGGGCCTGCTCGAGCCGAATCCGAAGCGTATCGATATCGGTTCGCCCGTGGACTTCAAGTTCGTCGCGCCGTAGCGCAGGGAGGCCGCTCGCGGTCTGCGCGAGCGTCGGGCGGGCAAAAGCAAAGCGCCGCGCCGGAGAGATCCGGCGCGGCGCTTTGCGTTGTGCGACTCAGTGCACTCAGCGCGAGCGTGTAAAGCGCAAGGCTTACTCCGGCTGACCGCCCGGCACGAGCACTTCGCGGCTGCCGTTGATGCCCATCGGCGAGACGAGGCCTGCGGCTTCCATCTGCTCGACGAGGCGCGCGGCGCGGTTATAGCCGATGCGCAACTGCCGCTGCACCGAGGAGATCGACGCGCGCCGCGTGCGCACGACGAACGCGACGGCTTCGTCGTAGAGCGGATCGGCTTCCGTGTCGGGCGATTCGCCGAAGAGGTCTTGCGGCGCGCCTTCGCTCGCCGGACCGTCGAGGATGCCCTCGACGTACTCGGGCTCGCCGAACTGCTTCAGATACTCGACCACGGCATGCACTTCCTCGTCGGCGACGAACGCGCCGTGCACGCGCTGCGGATAGCCCGTGCCCGGCGGCAGGAACAGCATGTCGCCCTGGCCGAGCAGCGACTCGGCGCCCATCTGGTCGAGAATCGTGCGCGAGTCGATCTTCGACGACACCTGGAACGCCACGCGCGTCGGGATGTTCGCCTTGATGAGACCCGTGATGACGTCGACCGAAGGACGCTGCGTCGCGAGGATCAGATGGACG
>DATEJU010000520.1:0-6761 GCA_035277805.1 Paraburkholderia sp.
TACGGCGGCGGCGGGAAGGTCTTCGATTGGTCACTTATCCCCGCAGGGCTCGCGCGTCGGGCCGTTTTGAGTGGTGGCTTGAACGCGCAAAACGTCAGTGATGCGATTCGCCAGGTGCGTCCGTTCGCCGTCGATGTCTCCAGTGGCATCGAGGTGCCGGGCGCCAGGGGCGTGAAGGATCACGCCCGCATGGCGGCGTTCGTGCGCGCAGTGCGCGAAGCGGACGCGGGATAATTTCTTGGGTCAGCCGGTCCTTGCGCAACGCAGGGTGCCTTGGCCTTAAGCGAGTGACTTATGTACAATTTACCCGATGAACGGGGCCATTTCGGCCCATATGGCGGCGTATTCGCAGCCGAGACTCTCATGCAGGCGATCGACGAGCTGCGCGACGCCTACGCGAAATTCAAGGACGATCCCGACTTCATCGCCGAATATCAGCGCGAGTTGAAGCATTTTGTCGGCCGTCCGTCGCCGATCTATCACGCACAGCGCTGGAGCGAGCTGCTGGGCGGCGCACAGGTCTATCTCAAGCGCGAAGACCTGAACCATACCGGCGCGCACAAGGTGAACAACGTGATCGGCCAGGCGCTGCTCGCGAAGCGCATGGGCAAGCCGCGCGTGATCGCGGAAACCGGCGCGGGCCAGCACGGCGTGGCTACCGCGACCATCGCGGCGCGCTTCGGCATGGAATGCGTGGTCTACATGGGCGCCGAAGACGTGCGCCGCCAGGTCGCCAACGTCTATCGCATGAAGCTGCTGGGCGCGACCGTGGTACCCGTGGAATCGGGCTCGCGCACGCTCAAGGACGCGCTCAACGAAGCCATGCGCGACTGGGTCACCAACGTCGAGAACACCTTCTACATCATCGGCACCGTGGCGGGCCCGCACCCGTATCCGATGATGGTGCGCGACTTCCAGCGCGTGATCGGCGACGAATGCCGCGTGCAGATGCCCGAAATGACGGGGCGCCAGCCCGACGCCGTGATCGCCTGCGTGGGCGGCGGATCGAACGCGATGGGCATTTTTTACCCGTATATCGAGGATAGTTCGGTGCAGTTGATCGGCGTCGAGCCTGCCGGCGACGGCATGGAGACGGGCCGTCACGCGGCCTCGCTCGCGGCCGGCACGCCGGGCGTGCTGCACGGCAATCGCACCTACCTGCTGCAGGACGAGAACGGCCAGATCATCGAGACGCATTCGGTCTCGGCGGGTCTCGACTATCCGGGCGTCGGTCCCGAGCACGCGTGGCTCAAGGACAGCGGTCGCGCGCAATACGTGACCATCGACGACGAGGAAGCGCTCAAGGCGTTCCACGACTGCTGCCGCATCGAAGGCATCATTCCCGCGCTCGAATCGAGCCACGCGCTCGCGTACGCGGCGAAGCTCGCGCCCACGCTGCCCAAAAACAAGGTTCTGCTGGTGAACCTGTCGGGGCGCGGTGACAAGGACATGCACACGGTCGCCGAGCGATCGGGCATCCAGTTCTGAGCGCCGCGCGATGCGTGACGAGTTCGACGAGCCGCAGATGATGCCGGCGCCCGCGGGCGAGGCCAGTGCCGAGGCGGTTGCTCCGGTAGCAGCCGGCGAAGTGCCGGCCGCCGCCGGGTTGGCCGCAACGCCCTCGGTGCCCGTGGTGCCCTCGGTGCCCGACAGCATCCGGCTCCTGAACCGTGATTTCCTGACCGATGCGGCGAACCTGCCCGACGCCTCGATCGACCTGATCGTCGCCGATCCGCCTTACGGGCTCGGCAAGGACTACGGCAACGACTCCGACATGCGCTCGGGCGAGGATTTCCTCGCCTGGACGTACGAGTGGCTCGGCCTGGCGATTCCGAAGCTCAAGCCGAGCGGTTCGCTCTATGTGTTCTGCACCTGGCAGTACGCGCCCGAGATCTTCGTTTATCTGAAGTCGAAAATGACGATGATTAACGAGATCGTCTGGGATCGTCGCGTACCCAGCATGGGCGGCACGACCCGCCGCTTCACCTCGGTGCATGACAACATCGGTTTCTTCGCGGTCTCGAAGGATTATTATTTCGATCTCGATCCCGTCCGCATCCCGTACGATGCCGTCACGAAGAAGGCGCGTTCGCGCAAGTTATTCGAAGGCAGCAAGTGGCTGGAGCTCGGCTACAACCCCAAGGACGTCTGGTCCGTCTCGCGGCTGCATCGGCAGCACGCCGAGCGCGTGGATCATCCCACCCAGAAGCCCCTTGAGATCGTCGAGCGCATGGTGCTCGCGAGCTGCCCGCCGGGCGGCCGCGTGCTGGATCCGTTCATGGGCAGCGGCACCACGGCAGTCGCTTGCGCGCGTCACCAGCGCGAATTCGTCGGCTATGAAATTAACGAAAGTTACTGCGCGATCGCGCGCGAACGCGTGAGCGCGGCCGCCATGGCTGCCACCGCGCCCGCCGTCGCGGCTGTCGTCGATGCGGCAGGCGCATGACGCGCCGCCGCCGTCGGCCTGCGCCGCGCGGTAACGACCGAATCTGAGGACCCTGCATATGTCCCGCATCAAAACCACGTTCGCGGCGCTCGCCGCCGCCAACAAGAAAGGCCTGATCCCGTTCATGACCGCCGGCGACCCCGATCCGGCGCGCACTGTCGAATTCATGCATGCGCTCGCCGCCGGCGGCGCCGACGTGATCGAACTCGGTGTGCCGTTCTCGGACCCGATGGCCGACGGCCCGGTGATCCAGCAGTCCTCCGAGCGCGCGCTCGCGAAGGGCGTGACGCTCAAGAGCGTGCTCGCCGACGTCAAGCGCTTTCGCGAGACCGACGACCAGACGCCCGTTGTGCTGATGGGCTACGCGAACCCGATCGAGCGCATGGGCGCCGACGCGTTCGCCGCCGCCGCGAAGGAGGCGGGCGTGGACGGCGTGCTGGTGGTCGACTATCCGCCCGAGGAGTCGGTGGAATTCGCCGCGAAGATGAAGGCCGCCGGCATTGATCCGATCTTCCTGCTCGCGCCCACCTCCACCGGCGAGCGCATCGCCGAAGTGGGCCGCGCCGCGAGCGGCTATGTCTATTACGTGTCGCTCAAGGGCGTGACGGGCGCCGGGCACCTCGACGTCGCGAGCATCGCGAGTAAAATCCCGGCCATCAAGGCGCGCGTGCCGTTGCCGGTCGGCGTCGGCTTCGGCATTCGCGACGCGCAAACCGCCGCCGCCGTGGCGCAGGTCTCGGACGCCGTCGTGATCGGCAGCCGCATCGTGCAGTTGCTCGAGCAGGCGCCGGCCGGCACGGCTGTTGAAGCGCTCACGCAGTTTGTCTCGGGGATTCGGACGGCGCTCGACGCGGTATCGGACAACGCGAAATAAGACTGCTGTAAAATCCACTTTTCGCCATGCGCGGACGGGGTCGGAACCCGGTCTATCGCGACCCGGTCTATCGCGACCCGGCTGGTTTTACCGAACCGGCCGTTCAGTCGATCGATGAATCCGATCGCGCCGCCGCGCCCGCGCATCACGAAGGTTAAGGAATAAATAATATGAGCTGGCTCGATAAACTGCTGCCGCCCAAGATCAAGCAAACCGATCCGAAAAGCCGCAAGAGCATTCCGGAAGGTCTGTGGATCAAGTGCCCGTCGTGCGAAGCGGTTCTGTACCGCAACGACGTGGAGGCCAATCTGCACGTTTGCCCGAAGTGCGATCACCACATGCGGATCAACGCGCGCGAGCGCCTCGACGGCCTGCTCGATCCGGAAGGCCGCTATGAAATCGGCCAGGAAATCGTGCCGGTCGATGCCCTGAAGTTCAAGGACAGCCGCAAGTACCCCGACCGCATCAAGGAAGCGATGGACGACACCGGCGAAACCGACGCCATGGTCGTCATGGGCGGCGCGATCCACACGTTGCCGTGCGTGGTCGCCTGCTTCGAGTTCTCGTTCATGGGCGGCTCGATGGGCTCCGTGGTGGGCGAGCGCTTCGCGCGCGGCGCGCAAAACGCGCTCGAGCAGCAAGTGCCGTTCATCTGCTTTACTGCTTCGGGCGGCGCGCGCATGCAGGAAAGCCTGCTCTCGCTCATGCAGATGGCCAAGACCACGGCCATGCTCACGAAGCTTTCGGACGCCAAGCTGCCGTTCATCTCGGTGCTGACCGATCCCACCATGGGCGGCGTGTCGGCGAGCTTCGCGTTCCTCGGCGATGTCGTGATCGCGGAACCGAAGGCGCTGATCGGCTTCGCCGGCCCGCGCGTGATCGAGCAAACGGTGCGCGAGAAACTGCCCGAAGGCTTCCAGCGCTCGGAATTCCTGCTGCAGAAGGGTGCGATCGACATGATCGTCGATCGCCGCAAGATGCGCGAGGAAATCGCTCAATTGATGGCGTTGCTGCAGCGCCAGCCCGCCGACGCGGTGGCCTGAGTACCCGCAAGCGCTGCCGTAAAGCCGGCGCGACAACACTAGTTGCAACGATAGAGGTAGGCGCGCGGAACTCGCAGCTTCCGCGCCTTGTCAGACGCGCCGCGAGCGAAAGCAAGCGGCGCGTTGTCATTTCCGCGATAATGCCGTTTTTTCGCAGCGGATCATCTGCGCGAGCGGCCCGCCGAATGCGAGTCGATCACGCTGCGCACGTACTTCCCTGAATTGTCCCGATGAGTACTTTTCCCACCCTCGACGCGTGGCTCACGCATCTCGAAACCGCGCATCCGGTCGGCATCGACATGGGCCTCGAGCGCATCCGCCAGGTCAAGGACGCGCTGAACCTGAAGTTCGAATGCCCGATGTTCACGGTCGGCGGCACGAACGGGAAGGGCTCCACCTGCGCGATTCTCGAAACCATCCTGCTGAAGGCGGGCTATCACGTCGGCTGTCATACCTCGCCGCACCTGCTGTCGTTCAACGAGCGCGCGCGCATCGACGGCGAGAACGCCAGCGACGCCGACCTGCTGCCGCACTTCGAGGCCGTGGAAGCGGCGCGCAACGCGCTCGCCACGCCCGTCTCGCTCACGTACTTCGAGTTCACGACGCTCGCGATCATGCATCTGTTCGCCTCGCGCGGGCTCGACGCCGTGATCTTCGAAGTGGGTCTGGGCGGGCGCCTCGACGCCGTGAACGTGCTCGACACCGACTGCGCGATCATCACGAGCATCGATCTCGACCACACGGAATATCTCGGCGACACGCGCGAGAAGATCGGCTTCGAAAAGGCCGGCATCTTCCGCGCCGACAAGCCGGCGATCTGCTCGGACCCGCTGCCGCCGCAGTCGCTCATCGATCATGCGCAAGCTATCGGCGCCGACCTGTGGCTCTTCGGCCGCGATTTCCGCTATGAGGGCCAGGCCGGCAGCGAGCGTCAGCAGTGGAACTACGTGGGCCGTTCGCAGCGCCGCTCGGCGCTCGCGTATCCGGCGCTGCGCGGCGCGAATCAGCTGATCAATACTTCGGCGGCGCTCGCCGCGCTCGAATCGATGCGCGAGCGCCTGCCGGTGTCGGCGCAGGACATTCGTCTCGGCCTCGCCAATGTCGAGCTGCCGGGCCGCTTCCAGGTGTTGCCGGGCAAGCCGTCGATTATCCTCGACGTCGGCCACAATCCGCACGCCGCGGCCGTGCTCGGGCAAAATCTCTCCAGCATGGGGTATTTTCCGTACACCTACGCGGTGTTCGGCGCGATGCGCGACAAGGACCTCGCGGGCGTGGTGGCGCACCTCAAGGGCGAGATCGACCACTGGTGCGTGACCGACCTGCCGTTGCCGCGTGCGGCTTGCGCGCAACAGCTTGAAGACGTGCTGCGCGAGGCTGGGGTGGAAGACGGCCCCGACAGCAGCATTACGCGTCATGAAACGCCCGCCGCGGCGTTTCAAGATGCGCTAAAACGGGCGACTGAAAATGATAGAATTATCGCTTTCGGAAGTTTTTTGACAGTTGCCGGCGTCATGGCCTGGCGAAAGTCGCAGCAGCACTGATCGCGCGGCCCCCTACAGCCGCTACGCACAGGCCAAAAGCAGCCATACATGGGAATTTTCTCGTTCGGCAAGAAAGACGACGCGCCCAGCCGACGCGACGCCGAAGCCGGCTCCCGCCGCCGGAGCAGTCAGAACACGCGCGTGGAGCGGCGCAGCCGCCGGCCGTCCCGCTCCGGCGACGCCGAAGCGATGCTGCTCGATCCCACCTTGCCGGAAAAGCAGCGCGCGCGCCGGCGCCTCGTCGGCGCGATTGCGCTGGTGCTGGCCGCCATCGTGATCCTGCCGATGGTGCTCGACTCGCACCCTAAACCCGTCACCGACGACATCTCCATCGATATTCCGAGCCGCCCGGCGCCGAAGACGGCCGCGCGCGGCGACGAGGACACCCAGGCGGGCGTCGCTCCGGACAATCCCGCTGCAGCGGACGCCGCATTGGGCGCTTCGGGTCTCGCGGCGGCAGCTTCGGGCGCCGCACCGGCGCAGACCGCGCAATCGACACAATCGGCTCAAGCCAAACAGACGGCACCGGCCAGGTCGGTGCCGGCCGCTCAGGCTCAAGCCCAAGCCAATCAATCGACCCAGGCGCCGCATAGCGCCGCTGCGAAGCCGTCCACTTCGCCCGCGGGCACGACGCTCGCGTCGCGCGGCAAGTCCGCCGATACGGCAGCGGCCAACGCCGGCAACGACTCCGGCGCACCCGCCGCGCCGCCGGGCGCGCGCTTCGCGGTGCAGCTGGGCGCGTTCGGCAGCGACGCCGCCGCGAACAAATGGGTCGCGAAGTTGAAAGCCGCGGGCGTACCCGCATATACCGAGCAACGCAAGGAAGCCGACGGCACGACGCGCACGCTGCTGCGCGC
>DATEJU010000521.1:0-2583 GCA_035277805.1 Paraburkholderia sp.
CTGCAACAAAACGAGATACAATACGCGCTGCGTTGCGCTCCGGTCGCCTTTGCGATCAGCAAAACGCCTCGTAGCGTTAAGCTCCAATCCAGTTTAGAACCTGTCCCCTCCTGCCGTGGCCCTGTTTTCGGGCCGTCAAGTATCAGGCTGGCGGTTGGCCAATCCCGGCTAAGCCGCACCCAAAACAGCTTCTAACGAAAATCCGCCTCTGTGTGCGGATTGCCCCCGTTTTTCGATTTGTTTGCACAATCTGACGACTTGGGTATGCCGATTGGCGCCGACGTTCTATTTCCTGTGTACCAAGGATTTTCATGACTTCGAGCAATACCCAAAGCCCCCTCGACGCGATTGCCAACAACGCCCTCGGTCTCGACGCCGCGGCCGCTTCCACTGAAGCCGCCGTGCAAGCCGACGATACGCCCGCAGGTCCGACGTTCGCATCGCTCGGTCTGTCGCCGGAGATCGTCTCCGCGCTGACCGCGGCGGGTTACAAGGCCCCGACGCCCGTGCAGGAACGCGCCATTCCTGCCGCCATCGCAGGCCGCGATTTGCTGGTCTCCAGCCCAACCGGTTCGGGCAAGACCGCTGCCTTCATGCTGCCGGCGATCGAACGCTTCGCGCAGCTGCAAAAGGCACAAGCCGCTCAACCGCGCGAGCCGCGCCCGCAAGGTCAACCCGGCCAGCAAGGCCAGGGCGACCGCCGCCAGCGCCGTCCGCAACCGGTCGCGCGCCCCGGCCTGCTCGTGCTCACGCCCACGCGCGAGCTCGCCATGCAGGTGACTACCGCCGCGTCGACATACGGCAAGCACCTGCGCCGTCTGCGCACGGTCAGCATTCTCGGCGGCGTGGCCTATGGCCAGCAGCTCATGCTGCTCGCGAAGAACCCCGAGATTCTCGTGGCGACCCCGGGCCGCCTGCTCGATCACCTCGAGCGCGGCCGCATCGACCTGTCCGAGCTGAAAATGCTCGTGCTCGACGAAGCCGACCGCATGCTCGACATGGGCTTCATCGACGATATCGACACGATCGTGGCCGCCACGCCCGAGTCGCGTCAGACGATGCTGTTCTCGGCCACGCTCGACGGCAAGATCGCGTCGATCACCGGCCGCCTGCTGAAGAATCCGGAGCGCATCGAGATCGTGCGCAAGGTCGAGGCGAACTCGAACATCGCGCAGACCGTGCACTACGTGGACGACCGCGACCACAAGGATCGCCTGCTCGACCATCTGCTGCGTGACGCGAGCCTCGACCAGGCCGTCGTGTTCACGGCGACCAAGATGGACGCGGACCAGCTCGCGGGCAAGCTCGCCGACGCCGGCTTCGAATCCGCCGCACTGCACGGCGACCTGCCGCAAGGCGCGCGCAACCGCACGATCCGTGCGCTGCGCGAGCGCCGCGTGCGCGTGCTCGTCGCGACCGACGTCGCAGCGCGCGGCATTGACATCCCCGGCATCACGCACGTGTTCAACTACGACCTGCCGAAGTTCGCGGAAGACTACGTCCACCGTATCGGCCGTACCGGCCGCGCAGGCCGCTCGGGTGTGGCGGTGAGCCTCGTGCATCACGCCGAGCAAGGTGCGCTCAAGCGCATCGAGCGCTTCGTGCGTGCACCGCTGCCGGTCAACGTGATCGAAGGCTTCGAGCCGCGCAAGGCGCCGCCCTCGAACCGCGGCTTTGGCGGCCGTGGCCGTCCGGGCGGCGGCAATGGCGGTGGCCGTCGCTTCGGCAACGGCAACGGCAAGCCGGGTGGCTACGGCAACCGTGGCGGCAACGGCGGCGAGCGCAGCTACGGCGACCGTCCTCAAGGCGAGCGCAGCTTTGGCGAGCGCTCCAACGGCGATCGCAACGGCAACAGCTGGGGCAACCGTTCGGAAGGCTCGCGCGGCGGCTATGACCAGCGTGAAGGTGGCTACGGCGCGCGTGGCGAAGGCAACAACCGCGGCGGCTACGGCCAGCCGCGCGGCGACGGCTATGGCCGTTCGCGCGAAGGCTACGGCGCGCGCCGCAACGACGGCCCGCGTGGTGCACGTCGCGACAGCTAATCGCGTGTAATCGGCCAGGCGGAGCGCAATTTCCGCCCGTCGACCAGCGTTGAAATCAAGGACCGGTGCTTCGTCGCCGGTCTTTTTTTGCCCACAGCCAGAATTTCACGATACGAAAAATTTTTTTGCTTCGTAAAAAATCGTGCTGCGTGGCACAAAGGCCCTCATTGCAAGATGGAAAATCACGTTTCTTATCGCGAAATAAACTTTATAAGTTATTGATTTTATTTAATAAAAAAACACGAAAATTCCCCACTACCCGTCTGTCGCGGGGCAATCGATTTGCCTAGACTCTTATATAAGAGTTCGCGAAACGAAACGCCTCCGGCGCAGTCCCCAAAGCGTCCCCTTCGCGAAGCTCAGCGGTTCAGCAGTTCCGATCAGCGGTTCACTTATAGGCAAACGAAGGAGCACACCATGTCGACTCGTCAACAGCAAGCACAGCAACTCCAACAGCAATGGGAAACGGATCCGCGCTGGAAGGGCATCAAGCGCAACTACACGGCTGAAGACGTGGTGCGCCTGCGCGGCTCGATCCAGC
>DATEJU010000522.1:0-3086 GCA_035277805.1 Paraburkholderia sp.
CACGCGAAGCGTGCGCGCGGGCTGATGGCGCGCTATGCGGTCGAGAACCGCATTGCCGAGCCAGAAGCGCTCAAGGCCTTCGACACGGAAGGCTACGCGTTCGATGCAGAGGCATCGAATGATTCGACCTATGTATTCCGCCGGCGTCTGGCCGATTAAACAGGATTGAGCGGCGCTTGTGCCGCGATTGTTCCATATCGATTGCTGACCCAGCGAAGGACACCGACATGACGATTTCCATTTCCAGCCATTTCGACGCGGGCGCGATCGAAGTGCTCTCCTGCGAGCAAGCCGACGACATCCGCCTGCGCGTGCGCGCAGACAATCAATCGGATTTTGCGCAGTGGTTCTATTTCCGCCTCACGGGCGGGCGCGGCGACCGTTGCGTGATGACGTTCGAGAACGCTTCGGCGTGCGCATTCCCCGAAGGCTGGCGCGACTACCAGGCCGCGGCAAGCTACGATCGCGTGAACTGGTTCCGCGTGCCGGCCTCCTACGACGGCAAGGCACTCATCATCGACCATACGCCCGACTTCGACAGCATCTACTACGCGTATTTCGAGCCGTACAGCGAGGAGCGCCACTCAGAATTTCTCGGCGCGCTGCAGCAACTCCCGCATGCGACGCTCAGCGAACTCGGCCAGACGGTCGAGGGCCGGCCGATGACGCTGCTCTCGCTAGGCATGCCAGGCGATGCCACGCCCGAAGGCAAGCTCAAGAAGACGGTCTGGATCATTGCGCGCCAGCATCCGGGCGAGTCGATGGCCGAGTGGTTCGTCGAAGGGCTGGTGAAGCGTCTGGCGGGCTGGGGCGACTGGGCTGGCGACCCGGTCGCGCGCAAGCTGCTCGACCGCGTCATCTTCCACATCGTGCCGAACATGAACCCGGACGGCAGCGTGCACGGCAACCTGCGCACCAACGCGGCGGGCGCGAACCTGAACCGCGAATGGATGGAGCCGGATGCGCAGCGCAGCCCCGAGGTGCTCGTCGTGCGCGACGCGATCGAGCAGACGGGCGTCGATCTGTTCTTCGACATTCACGGCGACGAAACGCTGCCGTACGTGTTCGTGGCGGGCTCGGAAATGCTGCCCGGCTTCACCGGGCAGCAGCGTACCGAGCAGACGGCGTTCATCGAAGCGTTCAAGATAGCGAGCCCGGATTTCCAGGACAAACACGGCTATGAAGCGAGCCGCTATCGTGAAGATGCGCTCAAGCTCGCCTCGAAGTACATCGGGCATCGCTACGGCTGCTTGTCGCTCACGCTCGAAATGCCGTTCAAGGACAACGCGAACCTGCCCGACGAGCGTGTGGGCTGGAACGGCGAGCGCAGTGCCGCGCTGGGCGCCGCGATGCTGCAAGCCATCTTGCGCCACGTCGAAACGTTCGCCTGACGCAAGGCGACGGCGTAAAAAAGGGGGAAGCGGTGCGTGCCGCTTCCCCCTTTGTCATGTGCCGTCACGTGCTGCGCGCGCAGCGCCACGCCGTCATTGTTTCGTCGACTTCTTTTTCGTGCCGGTCTTCTTTGTCGTCGATTTCGTCGTCGATTTGGTGCTGTGCTTCGTGCTTGCTGCCGAAGACTTGTGGCTCGATTTGCTCGAGGTCGCCTTCCTCTTGCCCTTGCCGGTGGCCTTCTTCGACTTCGTGCCGTGCTTGCCGCTCACATGGGCCGTGGTGCCGCTCGTCGCGGCGCGTGGTTCGCTGTGCGCCCGCAATGGCGGGACGGGGTCATTCCAGCTGAACGCGAGGATTTGCTGGCCCACATAACCGCAGCGGAACTTCAGGTCGTATGGCGCGTGGCCGCTGTCTTTCGGAATGCCGATGCCATCGACGGTTACGATCGTGTCGACCTTCACGCGCTGCTTGCCTTCATCGAACGAGTCGTTCCAGGGCGTCACGGTGGCGTGCGCGCTGTCGAAGGAACTGGGCGGAAATTCGACGTGATCGAGTGCGGCCGATGTGCTCGCGATGAAGTTGCCATGCGCGGCGCAACTGGCGACCAGCGGATCGGCATGCATCTGTGTCACGTAGGTGTTGGCGAGATCGCTTTGCGTGTTGGCAAGGTCTCCGGGCTGGTCGATCTGATCGGCCTGTGCGGGCGACGTGAAAACGAACGTGAGGCTCACGGCGCAGGCAGCCAGTCGGCCAAGTACAGTCGGCAACTGGCGAGATGCGTTGTTGCGGTCCATCTGATTATTCTGGGTGAGGGGTGAGACGTCAGGCACCGTAAGATGCTGCGTCGCATGGATGAGTTCCAGGCCCGGACAAATATTTCGCAGAAGGCGGCTGGTGCGAAGGCTTTCAGGCAAGACCGGCTGGCATGCTGTGGCTCGTGGCCGCAGTATGTTCTAGCCCCCGGCCATTCTAGCGCACGGCTGCTGCATGGCGGCCGAGGAAACCGTCGACTATGCGTCCCCCGCAAGCTTCACGCGTGCCGAGCTGCTCAGGTGCGCGGGCCGCCCAGCCGATAGCGCCGCACGTCATAGGTCGTGACCCACGTGGGGCGATAGACAGCGATCAACGCGGTAGCCATGCCGGTAAACCAGGCCTCGCCCGACGCCAGCAGGAATACGCTGAAGGCATAGCCTGCGGGCACGGTGATCATCGATCCGTTGTTGATTGCGACGTGAGTGCCGAGCGCCAGATACGCAGCCGCGGATACTGCGATGGCGGGCGAGACGAAACCCTGGCCGACGATGAACATGAAGAGGTTGCGGGGCAGCCATGCAGCGCAGGCGCGCTGCAGCAATGCAGAGACGGCCACCGGGAAGGCGCCGAACACCAGAAAAGTGAGCGCGACGCCGTCCCACGGCGCGTCGAACACGACCGCGGCCAGCGCAACGACCACCGCCATGGCGACGAGCGCGAGCCCCCAGTCGAATAACGTGACCACGAGGGTAGCGCCGAGCAGATGCAGCACGGTGCCGTCCTCGAGCCACGCATTGCTTGCCCACAGCACGGAGACGGCCACGATGATGGCGAGCCACACGTGCTGGAGCGTCGCGTCCTGCAGACGCTTGAACGGGTTGTTCCATAGCGCGAGCGCGAGCAGGCCCCCGGCTGCAATCCATGCACCGACGATGACCCAC
>DATEJU010000523.1:0-3118 GCA_035277805.1 Paraburkholderia sp.
AGGCGCCGGCGCCGACTCCAACACGGCGGGCATGCTACGCGCGCTCGTAGAAGCCAACGCCCAGGAGGCCGCCCTGGGCCTCTTCTTCGACCCGGCGGCGGCGGCGAGCGCGCACGCGGCCGGCGTGGGCGCGATGCTCGATCTCACGCTGGGCGGCCAAAGCGGCGCGCATGGCGACGAGCCGTTCACGGGGCGCTTCGAAGTGGTGTCGCTATCGGATGGCCGCTGCCGCTACGACGGCCCGATGATGCACGGCATGGAAGTGGAGCTTGGCCCGGTGGCCTGCCTGCGCATCGGCGGCGTGCACGTGGCGGTGAGTTCGACGAAGGCGCAGATGCTCGACCGCAATCTCTACCGCGTGGCCGGCATCGAGCCCGAGCGCATGAAGATCCTGGTGAACAAGAGCTCGGTGCATTTTCGCGCGGACTTCGAGCCGATCGCGCGCGCGGTGCTGGTGGCGAAGGCGCCAGGCCCGATGAGCGCCGATCCCGCTGATCTGCCCTGGCAACGGCTCAAGCCGGGCATGCGGTTAAAGCCGAATGGGCCGGCGTTCGGGGGCTAAGCCTTACTCGCACCCTTCAGGCCGCGCGTTCCAGCGCCGGATCGCGCGGCTCTCGCGGTCGAAGCCGAGCACGCTGATCGTCGCCGTGTCCAGGTAGAGATGCGCGCCAAGCGCCGCCGCATCGCCGATCCAGCACCCCGCGAGCACCCTCAGAAAATGAGCGTGCGAGAACACGGCAATGCGCCGGCTCTTCCCGCCGCGTGCGCCATGGCCATCTGATCCGTCGCTGCCACCCTGCGCGAGTATCGCAAGCAGACTCTCGACCACGCCGCGAGCGCGCGCTTCGATCTGCGCGACACTCTCGCCGTGCGGGATCAGCGATTGCCAGACGCTCCAGTCGGGCTCCGTCTTGCGGATATCGGCAGTCGTGCGGCCTTCGTAGATGCCGTAATCCCATTCGTGCAGATCGGCCGAGACGATCATCTTTTCACCGAGGCCCGCCAGCCGGCAAGTCTCGATGGCGCGCGACATCGGGCTTGCGAGCACCGCGTTAAAGCGCTGCGTGGCAAGCGGCTTCGCGAGTGCGAGCGCCTGATCGCGGCCATGATTGGTGAGCGCGATATCCGTGCGCCCCGTGTGCTGGCCGCTGAGGCTCCACGCGGTTTCGCCGTGGCGAATCAACCAGACTTCGCCGGACGCGGCGCTTGCTTTCATATCGACGGACATCGGGTCACTCCGGTAACGGGCTGCCGCCTCGCGCATGCATCGCAAGGCGCAAGGACGTGTTCGCGGAGTTCATTCTAAGGCAGCGGCGCGCACCGCATGGCGCGCGCCGCGCAGCGCGGTCCCGTCGATGTCGATATCGAAGTCAACGTCGACGGACCGCCGCACCGCTCATCCGATATCCGATGAAAACCAGCGCATCGGGCCGCAAGCGTTCAGTTGCCGTTCTGCGGCGCCTGGATCATCTTCCAGCCGTTGCCGGCCGGATCGCGGAAGCCGGCATCGACGCTGCCATAGCGATCCACCGGCTCCTGGGTGAATTCCACGCCCTTCGCCTTGAGCGCGGCATAGCTCGCGCGGCAGTCGGCCACGGACAGCACGAGGGGCGGCATGGCTCCCTTGGCGACCATGGCGCGCAGGGTTTGCGCGGTCGCTTCGTCGTGAACGGGCGGCCCCGGCGCGAAGAGGCCCAGTTGAAACGAGGGCTGGTCCGGATGCTGGACCGTAAGCCAACGGTAAGTGCCGTTGCGCACGTCGGTGTGGACGCGAAAGCCGAGTTTGTCGACGTAAAACTCGAGCGCTGCGTCCTGATCGTCGACGTACAAGCCCACTACGTTGATACCCTGGTTCATTCGACCTCCCTGGTTGTGGTTGACGGCCGCACTGTATCGTGGGCCACCCGGCGGCGCTTCTCCAAAACTGCCATCGTGAGGTCGGGGCGCTGCGCGGCCTTCAGGACGCAGGCGGGCACGCGCTCGAGCTCGGACATGCCGGCGCGCGCCTCCCGGCGCATGGCGCTCGGGCTCATGCCGGTGATGTCGCGAAAGATGCGCCCGAACGTGCCCAGGCTCTCCCAGCCGGTGGCGAACGCGATATCCGTGATGCCGAGCTCGGTGTCGCGCAGCAGCGTGGTCGCTTGCTCGATGCGGCGCGTGAGCAGGTAGCGGTGCGGCGGCATGCCAAAGGCGCGCTTGAAGGAGCGCGCGAAATGCGCCTCGGACACGCCGCTGACTTCGGCGAGGCGCTTGACGGGCCAGGCCTCGTGCGAGGCGGCGTCCATGCGGTCTCGCGCGCGCAGCAGGCGGCGCAGCAAGGCGGGGTCTTCCAGGGCGTCGGCGCCGTGCGCCACAGGGGATGACGCAGGCGGCTGCGCACGATGGTCTTTGCGTGAGGGCATGAGTTCCGAAGGGGGTCGAGGGCTTGCGACATGCGCATAGTTTAGGCTCAACGAGCATACCGATAGAGCGGCGCGCCATTACGCAGGAAACTGCGCAGGATCACACGCTTCGACGTGCCCGGAATCCGAAGCTAGAATCGAGATCGCTCGAACCCTGCCCCTCCTCCATGCACACGGAAATGTCATCGACACGCTCGTCCGCCGCAGGCCGCGCTCTTGAAGTGCTGCTGGTCTTTCTCCGGCTTGGCGTGACGAGCTTTGGCGGCCCGATTGCCCATCTCGGCTACTTCCGCCGCGAGTTCGTCGAGCGCCGCCGTTGGCTCGACGACGAAGCCTTCACCGATCTCATCGGGCTATGCCAATTCCTGCCAGGGCCCGCCAGCAGTCAGACCGGCTTTTCGATTGGCCTGCTGCGGGCCGGATGGGCCGGCGGACTCGCGGCCTGGTGCGGCTTCACGCTGCCCTCGGTGTTCGCGATGCTGGTCTTTGCGGCCATCGCGCCGGACCTCGGTGGGCCGGTCGGCGCCGGGGTGGTGCATGGCCTGAAGCTCGTGGCGGTGGCCGTGGTGGCCCAAGCCGTCTGGGACATGGCGCGGCGGCTGTGCCCCGACCATCGCCGTGCAGCCATCGCGCTCGCGTCCCTCGCCTTGCTCAGCCTCCTGACCACGGTGTACGCGCAACTCATCGCCATCGCCGCGGGTGCCCTGCTCGGTCTC
>DATEJU010000524.1:0-39778 GCA_035277805.1 Paraburkholderia sp.
TCGGCTCAAGGACAAGCGAAAAGCTGGACAAACAGGAACGCGGGCAAGCGCGAAAGCAGTCGCGTGACACAGGCCCCGGGTGGGTCAGATTTACTTCGGCGAATCGCCGAAAGGTGGGTCAGTTTCTAATCGGCGTTGACACCAATGCGCTTACGGCATCTTCGAACGACCGGCAAACGTTCGTGCAGGTGGGCGTGCGGCATGAATTTTGAGTATGGTGCATGGTGAAAGGCCAGCGCGATCACACGGTCGCACTGGCGCAGCCTGTCGCTGGCCCCGACGCTGCGGGAGATCATCATGTGCAGCAAGTCGCTTTTGGCAAATTTTGCCAAAAGCTGATAGACTCGTTCGCATGGGCACGATGAACATTTCCCTCCCCGATTCGCTGAAGGAATACGTCGACGAACAGGTCAGCGAGTGCGGCTACGGCACGAGCAGCGAATACGTGCGCGAACTTATCCGTAAGGATCAGGATCGCAAGCGCCTGCGCGCGATGCTCCTGCAGGGAGCAACTTCGAGCCTGGCGGATCCGGCCGATGCCGACTACTTCGAGTCGCTTCGCGCCCGCGTGCGTACTTCGCGCAAATGACGGCCAAGCCCGTCATCCCGACCCGGCAGGCCAGGCAGGACGTAGAAGACGAGTTGACCCACCACCTCGTGGACGAAGGCTCGGAACAGGCAGCGCTCGGGTTCATTGCGGAGATGGAGCACGCATACGCGCATCTCGCCAGCCCCCCCCCAACGTCGGCTCTCCCCGTTATGGGTACGAGTTCGACATACCCGGTCTGCGCTCATGGCCTCTCCATCGCTACCCGCATCTGATCTTCTATATCGCGCGCAAGGATCATGTCGAGGTCTGGCGCGTGCTCAACGGCAAGCGCGATATTCCGGCGTGGCTGTCGAGCGATGACAGCGAGTTCGACTGACACCTTCGACCGACACCCTCTGCACGGCACAAAGCCCGCGAGCCATCCGGCATCGCGGGCTTCTTCGTTTTCAGACATGTGAACTGCTGTTCACCCGGCGCCCAGCAGCATCGTCGATACCGAGGGAAATACGCCAATCAGCGCAAGCACGCCCATCATGATGAACACATACGGCAGCGTGCCGAGCACGATGCGCCGCAACGGCACGTCGGGCGCCACACTCTGAACGACGAACAGGTTCAGGCCGACCGGCGGATGAATCAGCGCCATCTCCATGTTGATGACCACCACCACGCCGAACCAGATCAGGTTCCAGTGATACGCCTGCACCACAGGCACCAGCACCGGCATGGTCACGACGATAATCGCGATCGTCTCCATGAAGCAGCCGAGAAAGATCAGCAGCACGTTAATGCTGATGAACAGGACCCACGGCTGGACATGCGCCTGCGCGATTGCCTGTGTGAGCGACGCGGCCACCTGGCTCGTCGTCATCACATAGCCGAACACGATGGCCGACGAAATGACCGCGAGAATCATCACGCTGCTGCGCGCGGCGTCGACGAGGATCTGCCGGAATTTGCTCCACGACAGCTCGCGATACACCACGCCCGCCAGCACGAGACTGGCAACGATGCCAAGCGATGCGGCTTCCTGCGGCGTGGCGAGCCCGCGGTAAAGCGACCCGAGGATAATCAGGATCAGGAGCGCGAACGGGCCAACATCCTTGAGGGCAACGATACGTTCGGTGACGCTCGCGGGCGGCCGTGTGCGTTGGCCCCTCAGTGCATCGCCACGCACCCGGTCGCGCATCGCGAGGAAGATCTGATACACGCCGAACGCCCCCGCCATGATCGCGCCGGGCACCAGCGTCGCGACGAACAGCTTGCCGATGGACTGCTCGGCAATCACGCTGTAGATGATCAGCGGAATGCTCGGCGGCAGCAGAATGCCGAGCGTGCCGCCCGCCGCCACGGCACCGCACGCGCGGCCTTCCGGCACGTCGTGACGGCGCATCTCCGAGACCGCGAAGCCGCCAATCGCCGCCGCCGTGGCAACGCTTGAGCCCGATACCGCCGCCATCACCCCGCATGCGAGCGTGGTCGCCACCGCGAGGCCGCCGGGCACACCATCGAGTATCGTCGCGAGCGCCGAGTACAACCGTGCGCCCATGCCCGATGCCGAGATGATTGCCCCCATGAACATGAACATCGGCACGGACGTCAGGGTGAAAGTCGCAACCGAACCCCAGTACGTGCTCGCAATCAGGTTGAGCGCATCCCAGCCACCGCCGGTGACGAACAATGAAACGAGCGCAATGGAAAGCAACGCGAATGCGATCGGCACACCCACCGACAACACGGCAAGCAGGCCACCGAACATGCCTGCACCGATCAGAAATGGATTCATTCGCTCCTCCCGAGAAGCATTTCGTCCATCGCAACGTGCTCGCCCTTGGGCGCGCGCACGAACACGATCGTCATAAGGCGGGTAATCTGCACGATGGACAGCAGCAGCAAGCCAGCCAGAAACCCGGAATACGGAATCCACAGCGGCAGCGAGAGCATGCCCCACGACTGCTCGCCGCTGGTCCATGCGTCCAGCCAGAAGTCGGCGACGAGTCGCGCGAGCGCCAGCGCCACGGCGGTCTCGATCATCGTGGAAACGCAGGCGAGCACGCGCTGGCCCTTTTCGCCGAGATGCGCGCTGACTACATCGACCTTCAGATGACGCCCTTGCCAGGCGAGTGCCGCCGAGCCGACGAAGGTCATATACGCCATCAGATACGTGGTGACTTCGGTGACCCACACATCGGATAAGTGCAGCACTTCGCGCGCAAGAACGCCGTAGGAAATCACTAGCACGGTCGCGATCACCGTGGCGCCCACCGAGAGCGCAACGCCGCGGCACAACGCGTCAAGCCCGCGCGAGAAGCGATCGATCGTATAACGCATCGCAGTGGCCTCATTGCTTGTAGAGCGCCAGGCTCTGGTCGAGCAGACGCGTGCCGTCCGGTACTTCGGCGCGGAATTTAGGGAAACTGACCTTCGCGAACAGCGCCTGCCACTGCTTCCATTCGTCGAGGGTCATCTTGTGGATTTTCACGTTATGGCTCGCGAAAAGTTGCGCGACACGCCGGTCATCGGCTTTTGCGCCTTCGAATGCGCTTTGTTCGAGGCTCTTGCCAACATCCGTCAAGATCTTCTGCTGCGCGGGCGTGAGCTTGTTCCACGTCTTCATGCTTATCGCGATCGGCTCGATCGTATAAAAGATGCTGTAGTCCTCGGGCGAGTTGTAATACTTCGCCACTTCGAACATCCGGTAGGACTCGAACGTGCCCGATGACGTCCACAGGCCGTCCAGCAGGCCGAGTTGCATCGCGCTATACGTCTCCGACGAGGCCATCGACACCGTGCTCGCCCCCGCGCTCTGCAATGCCGCCTCCATCATCTTTCCGGCGCCGCGCACCTTTTGCTGCGCCAAATCACCAGGCAGGTCAATCGGTTTGGACTTGGACGCGACGCCACCCGAAATCTGAATCCAGCACAGCGTCTTGATGCCATACTTTTCCAGCTTCGCTTCGAGCTCGGCCCACACCGCCGAATTGCGGAACTTGTAGACGTCCTCTGGCGTTTTCCAGAGACCGGGCAGCAGGATGAGGTTCATCTGCGGGATCGCGCCCGCCACGTAGATGTACGGATAAATCGCCAGATCGACGCTGCCGCTCCTGAGCGCCGTATGGGTATTCAACGCCTTGACGAGCGATTCCGCCGGAAAGATGTTGATGTGAATCTTGCCGCCTGACTGCTGCTCGACCTCCTGCACGAACTTCTTGCCGGTCTGCACGACGTAGTCGTTCGGGTCGTCGGGCCATTGATGGGCCATTTTTAGCGTGATGGTGTCGTCGGCGCGCGCAACAGCCGGCCACATCACGCTGCTCGCAGCCGCCGCCAGCGCGCCTGCCACTGCAAGCATACGGGCCGCTTTTTTCAAGGGGAATCGCTGCATCTTCGTCTCCTGTTTCATCGTTGTATGTGGTGAAGCTCAAAGGTACGCCGCCATCTGCCAGATCAGTGCCGCATTCAAGACCAGGGTGATCACGACGCACGCCCATGCCAGAGCCAGCGAAAGCCCCTTGACACGGAAAACACCCATGAGTCCGCCATCCGATCCGAAGCGCACCAGAGGAATGGCAGCCAATGGCAATTGAATGCTGAGTACGACCTGACTGAAAATCAGCAACTGGTTCGATCCGTGTTCGCCATACAGGCTTACCGCAAGCAGCGCAGGACCGATGGCGCAGAGGCGGGTCAGCAGCGCACGCAGCCACTGTGCGCTTTTCATGCGCAGAAAGCCTTCCATCACCACCTGCCCGGCCATCGTGCCCGTAACGGTCGCGTTAAGCCCGCACGCCAGCAATGCCGCCGCGAAGACGATGCCGGCCCATTGAGTTCCGACGAGCGGCGCGATCAGGCGATGCGCATCGGCAAGATCGTCGACTTCGTAATGGCCATGTGCATGGAAGACAGCGGCTGCCACGATCAGGAGCGCCGCATTCACCAGGAAAGCCAGGCCGAGCGAGACGAACGTATCGATGTTGACGCCTTTCATGGCGTTCGAAACGGATCGTTCGTCACCAGCTCTCGCATGTTGCTTCACGAGCGCCGAGTGCAGATAGAGGTTGTGCGGCATCACCGTGGCGCCCAGCATGCCGGCGGCAAGCCAGATCATGCCGGCATCGCGCAGCAGTGCGGCGGGCGGTGCGACGCCGGCCAATGCGCTATGCCAGGAGGGATTCGCAAGCGCGACTTCGACCACGAAGCAAAGTCCCACGAAGAAGATCAGCGCGGAGATGACGACTTGCAAAGCGCGCTGCCCTCGGCGCTGGAGCGCAAGCATGGCGCATGCACCGACGGCGGACAGCAGCACGCCGACGCTCAAGGAGACGCCGAGCAAGAGTTGCAACGCCACGGCGCTGCCAATCACCTCCGCAACGTCGCACGCGATAATCGCAATCTCGCAGGCAATCCATAGAAGGATCGTGGTGCGCCGGCCATAGCGCTCGCGGCACAACTGGGCGAGATCCCTGCCGGTCGCCACGCCGAGCCTCGAAGCCAGCCATTGCAGCAGCAGGCCAATCAGGCTGGCTGCGAACACGACGCTCAGGAACGGGTAACCGTATTTCGCACCGCTGCCCAGCGCCGTGGCCCAGTTGCCCGGGTCCATATAGCCGACCGAGACCAGTGAGCCTGCACCGAAAAACGAAGACCATCGTGCACGGCCGCCAGGCCCGGCGCTGCGCAAACGGCCTCGTCGTCCGCCGGGCCAGGGGCGGAAGCTGGCCGATGACGCGGGGTCTACAGATCCGGTAGGTCCAGCAGGTCCAGTACGAAGCGAATTTACCGACGTGGTGTTCATGCGGTTACGAGGCCAGGTGAGAAGCGTAGGGTCGTGCACTGCGGGCGTAGCGCTCGCGCCCGCTGATGCAGGAGACGGCAAAGCGTGCGGTTCGGGATCACGATGCGGCGCTGATCTGAACGCCGGCCATCTCCTCGACGACGAGCGCAATCGCGCTGTGATCCATATCACCACGACCCTGCTCGATCCCACGTTTCCAAAGCTCGTGAACCGCAGCCGAAATCTGTGCGGGCGCGCCGACATCGTGCGCCATGCCGAGTGCGATCCCCACGTCCTTGCACATGAGGGCGATCGAGAACCCGGGCGCAAACTTCCTCGACAGGATCTGTTGAGGGAACTTGGTTTCACTGGTGGCACTACGGCCGCTTCCTGCGTTGATGACGTCGAGCAGCGCCTGGGCATTCACGCCCATCTTCACGCCCAACGCCATGGCCTCGGAAGTGATCGCCAGCGTCGTCGCGGTGATGAGATTGTTCACCGCCTTGGCCGTGTGACCGGCTCCGATGCCCCCTACATGAAAGAGCCGGCTGCCGACATCCTGGAGCACGATTCTGGCATCTTCGAAAACCGCGGCCTCTCCGCCAACCATGATCGTCAGCGCACCTTGCTCGGCCTTCTGCACCCCGCCGCTCACAGGCGCGTCGAGCATGCGGATGCCGCGTTGCGACAGCATCCCGGCAATCTCCCTCGTGACGGCCGGCACCGAACTGGTCATGTCGATCAGCACGCTGCCCTTTGCCAAACCAGCAACCAGGCCATCAGCGAGGCCGTCCTCGCCCAGCACGACCCGCTTGACGATGTCGGCGTTGGGCAGCACGGTCAGCACCACGTCGTGCGCGGCTGCGAGGCCGCCGAGCGTGTCGTACGGCGTCGCGCCGAGTGCCGCGAAACTGCCTGCCAGATCGCGATCGACGTCGAACACGCCGATAGAGTGGCCCTTCTTCAGCAAGCGCCGGGCGATGCGCCCGCCCATCTGCCCAAGGCCGACGACTGCAATACGTTTTTCCATGTTTGATACCGAAAGGGTTGGATAGAGCGGCGAGTTCAGCCCTGCGACTCCGGCACCCGGATCAGCAGTCCGTTCATGCCTTCGGCCACCTTGACCTGGCAGGTCAGACGCGAGCCCTCGCCGCGCCGGTAGGCGAACTCGAGCATGCCGAGTTCGGCGCCGTCCGCGGGCTCGATGCGATCGCGCCATGCTTCGTCCACATAGCCGTGGCAGGTGGCGCAGGAGCAGGCGCCACCGCAGTCCGCATCGATGCCTTTCACGCCGTGTTGAACCGCGGCTTCCATGAGAGACTGGCCGGGCGCCGCGTTGACTTCCCGTCGTGAGCCGTCCGGCTCGATGAAAATAATGGTGGTCATGCTGGTTCTTGCCTGAGTTGATTAATGGTTCGACAGGGGCACTGCATTGAACGCCACGCCGGGGTCGGCGATCGCGTCGGCGGCGGGGCTGCGCCCGGCGCTCAGCCACTGTCTTGCGCTCATGAATGCTTTCGCATCGTTGATCGCGTCGACGGCGATGAAGCGCGGGCCGTCGTAGTACCAGATGGAACATGCCGCATTCGACGTGTTCCGGACCACCACATGCGTGTAGCCGTGATTCAGGCCGGCGATTTGCAGCCTGGTCGAATACTGATCGGACCAGAACCACGGCACCGGCCGGTATTCGGCCGAGCCGCCGACGATCGAACGCGCCACGGCTTCCGCCATGTCGACCGCGTTCTGGATCGATTCGAGCCGGATTTGCTGGCCCCGGTACGGAAATCGCGCGCAATCGCCGGCCGCGTAGATGAACGGATCGCTGGTGCGCCCTGCGCAGTCGACCACGATGCCGTTGTCGATATGCAGTCCTGCCTGTTCGGCGAGGCCCGTTTGCGCAGTCACGCCGATACCCACCACGACCACGTCCGCGTCGATCGCGACGCCATCGGCGAGCCAGGCGGTCTTGCCGTTCTGGTCGGCATGTACCAGCCGCTTCAACTCCGCGCCTTCACGAATGTGCACGCCGTTGACCAGATGCAGCGCCCTGAAATGGTCAGCCGTTTCGGCCGCGGCCACCCGCCCGAGAATGCGCTTGTCGCGCTCGACCAGCGTGACCTCCATGCCGAGGCTTCGCGCCACAGCTGCCGTTTCCAGGCCGATATAGCCGCCTCCGATCACGAGCAGGCTCCGGCCAGACTTCATCCCGGTGCGCAGGCGCTCGGCATCGGCCAGCGTGCGGAACGTATGGACGTTCGGCGCATCCCCGCCCTGCTCGATCGGCAGGCGCCGGGGAACCGCCCCGGTCGCGAGAATCAGGTGGTCGTAGCCCATCGACTGGCCATCCGCGAGCAGGATCCGCTTGCCTCCCCGGTCGATGGACGTCACGCGGGAAGCGGCCCGCAACTCGATGCGCTCGCTCTCGTACAAGGCGGGGGCCTTGATGTGCAGGCGCTCGACACCGGCCTCGTCGGTCAAATACTTCTTTGACAACGGCGGCCGCTGATAAGGCAAGCCCGGCTCCTCGCCCACGAGCGCGATGTGCCCTTGATATCCAAGCGCACGCAGCTTGAACGCCGCGGACACCCCCGCCTGGCCCGAACCGACGATTACGACACGTCCACTCATCCCGACTTCCCCTTCAATTCAACGATGCACCGATGAAACGACCTCTGGCCAGCGCGTGCGCTCACTCGAACCCGTACCGATGCACGACAGTCTTGGTGGTCGAGAACTCGTCGAGCGCGTCGAAGCCCTTTTCGCGGCCATAGCCGCTCTTCTTGCGTCCGCCGAACGGCAACTCCACGCCGCCGCCAGCGCCATAGCAATTGATGTACACCTGGCCTGCCACCACTGCGCGAGCCATGCGTTGCTGACGTGCACCGTTCTCGCTCCAGATCGCCGCGACCAATCCGTATTCGGTCGCGTTGGCCAGCGCGATCGCATCCTGTTCGTCTTCGAACGGCATCGCCGCCAGCAACGGACCGAACGCTTCGGCATGAGCGAGCTCGTGGTCGCGCGGCACCGGACCGAACAGCATCGGCGCAACGAAAAAACCGCCAGCCGGCACTTCGCCAACCTGGCCCTGAGCGATCAGCGGCAGGCCCGAGTCCTCGATGCGTTGCAGGAACGCGTTGATGCGCCCGAATTGCGCCCGGGTGATGATCGGACCGCAGTCCACCTGCGCGTCGGGCATGCCGGCGCGAATCCTCGAGATCGCCTCGGCCACGCGCCCAACGACTTCGTCGTACACCGTCTTCTGGACCAGCAGCCGGCTGCCTGCCGAACAGGTCTGTCCGGTGTTCTGGACGATCGCAGCGACAATCGCCGGCACCGCCTTGTCGAGGTCGGCATCGTCGAACACGATCTGGGGCGACTTGCCGCCCAGTTCGAGCACGCACGGCACGTTGTTCGGCGCGGCCGCCATCTGGATTTGCGTGCCGACCGCGGGGGACCCGGTGAAGGTCACCAGATTGATATCCGGATGACTGGCCAGCGCGGCACCCGCTTCGTTGCCGTAGCCGGTAACGATGTTGACGGCGCCGTCCGGCAGCCCCGCCTCCTGCATCAGCCTGGCGATCAACAGCACCGACTGGCAGGCTTCCTCGGAAGGCTTGACCACAATCGCGTTGCCCGCCGCCAGGGCCGGGCAGGCGGTGCGGCCGAACATCTGCGAAGGGTAATTCCACGGGATGATGTGCGCGCTCACGCCGAGCGGCTCGCGCACCACCTGCACGCTGAAGCCGTTCAGATAGGGAATGATCTCCCCATGGTGCTTGTCCGCGGCGGTCCCATAGAACTCGAAATAGCGCGCCAGCACCGCGATATCCTTGCGGGCCAGGTGCAGCGGCTTGCCGGTGTCGCGCGACTCGACCTGCGCGATCTCCTCGGCGTGCGCCTGAACGCGTTCGGCAACGCGCAAGAGCAACCGGCCTCTTTCGGCGGCACTCAGACGGCCCCATGCATTGTCATAGGCGTGGCGCGCAGCGCGTACGGCTGCATCGACTTCGATGAGCGTCGCGCGGCTGAGGTGCGTGAAGACCTCGCCGGTAGCGGGATTTTCCACGTCGATGACGCGTCCGTCGGCTGCGGCCTGCCAGGCGCCGTTGATCAGTAGAGTCTTCATGCCTGGCTGGCACCTGTCATCTCGGCCATGACTTCCTGCGCCACGCGGAAGCTGTCGATACCGGCCGGCACGCCGCAATAAATGACGGCCTGCATGAACACTTCGCGCAGCTCGACCTTGGTCAAGCCGTTGTTGAGGGCGCCGCGTACATGGGCGCGCAGTTCGGCGGTACGGCCCAGCGCGGTGATCATGCCAAGGTTGAGCAGCGAACGGTCGCGGCGGCTCAGGCCCGGGCGATTCCAGATCTCGTCCCAGCAATATTCCGTGACCAGTTCCTGCATCGGCCAGTTGTATTCGTTCGCGCTGTTGAGCGCGTTCTCGACATAGGTGTTGCCGACCACCGCGCGCCGTGTCGCGAGGCCTCGCTCGAACTTCTCGCTGCGTTTCCCTTCGTACATCCTGTGCCTCCTGAAAATGGGATCCGGCGCCTGCGCGAAAGCGCATGGCTTGCGTCGGCGCACGGCAGTTCCGGGTATTCGATTCGTGTATGCGCCATGCGCATGGCGGTGCTCAAAGGTCTACGTAGACATCGCCGTCGCGGACCGACACCGGATACGTCTTGACCTTGGCGGCGCTTGCGCAGAACAGGCTCTCGCCCGTTTCGATGCTGAATTCCCAGCCATGCCACGGGCAGCGCAGGATCTGACCTTCCATCCCGTAGTTGAGCTCGCCCGCGCGATGCACGGGCAGCATGGTCCCTTCCACCGTGCCGCACGCAAGCGGCCCGCGGCGGTGCGGGCACATGTTGCGAAAGGCGTAGACCTTCTCGCCGACCTTGCAGACCCCGATGGCTCTGCCGTCGATATCGAGCGCACGCGGCTTGCTATCGGCAAGCTCGTCCAGGCGGACGACTTTAATCTCCATTTTTGTTCCCGTGATTAGTTGGATTTCAGGCCAAACAGCTCGGCGGCGTTGTCATGAAAGATGCGCTGCCGCATCTGCGCGGGGAACTTGTGCATCACGGTCGCCGGAAAGTCCGAATCCCAGTGCGGATAATCAGTACTGAAAAGCATGGTCCGCTCCGCATGCGCCATTTCCAGAATCTGCGTCAGATACTCGTCTTTCTCCGGCTCTTCGAGCGGCTGGCTGGTGAAGCGGACATGATCGAGCACGTACTTGCTGGGGGCCTGTTCCAGCCACGGCACTTCGCGGCGAAATTGCATCCAGTTCTGGTCGAAGCGCCAGAGCATGTGCGGCACCCAGCCAAAGCCGAATTCCGCAAGCACCACCTTCAGCTTCGGGAAGCGCACGAACACGCCTTCGAACAGCAGGCTCGACAGATTGCCCATGGCGATCTGCGGGAAGCATGAGTGCCGTTCGATGTAGGTGCTCGGCGTCCCCCCCGCGAAATGCACGCTGGTCTGGAACGCCCCCTCGGTCCCGGTGGGATGCAGGAAGATCGGCAGGCCGCATTCTTCGGCCGCCTCGTAAATGGGGTAGTAGTGAGGATTGCCCATCAGGATGTTCACCAGCGGCAGATAGACCGCTACCACATCCTCGCGATTGCCGATCCGGCGAATTTCCCTGGCCGCTTCGTGGGGGTCGGCGGCCGTCACGCTCATGGCCAGGCGGTAGCGCGTGTCGAGGCTCAACCACCTGTCGATAAAGTAGTCGTTGAACGCGCGGGCCAGCACCACGGCTTCCCCGGTATTCGGCAGGGCAACCAGCTTGCCCGCCTGGATCGACGAGAGGATCGCGAACTCGATGTTGAGCTTGTCGAGGTGGTCTTCCCGCAGGAATTGCGGATCGGAACCGCCGACGTCGCCGCTCGGCGTGGTCGTGTCGCGGCGAATCGAGGTGGCGCCGGCCAGCGGCGGACGCAGCGGATGGTCCGGCAGGATCGCGCGCTTGCCTTCAAACCGCATTTGCCAGCTGTGGCTCAGATAAGGCTTGAGCCCTTCGATATCGCCCGGAACCCACGGGTGAACATCCGAATCGATGATTTTCATGTCTGAACTCAACACTAGTTTTTCACTTTGTTAGGATACCGAATTACGACCGCAGCAATTCAGCGCTGGTGAACATAGCCCACGGCAGCGGCGGCTTTCGTTCCTGCATGGCTTGAGTGCGCTGCGCCTGAAACTCAATTCGTCGATAGCGACGGCGTTGAGGTTGTGATGATGCTACTATCGGCCGCACGTTCGAAGAATCTTGCTTTTTGGGTACCTGGTTTCGGCTGCGACGAACGCCAGGGTTCATACCAGGTCCTGCCTGGCCGCCCCCTCTAGATGGTTTGCGGGAAACATTTGCCGATGCATTTCGATCTCCCCGATCTCCGCGTATTCATCCACGTTGCCGAATCATCGAGCGTCACTCAAGGCGCACGGCGCGCCAACTTGTCGATCGCCGCGACCAGCGCGCGAATCAAGGCCCTGGAGAGCCAACTGGGCGCGAGACTGCTCTACCGCGATAGCAAGGGCGCAACGCTCACGCCGGCCGGTGAAAAACTCTTGAAGCACGCGAGAGTGATCATGCGTCAGGTCGACTATGTAAAAAGCGAATTTGCCGAGTATGGGAGCGGCCTGGTCGGCCATATTCGTATCTTTGCCAACACCACAGCGGTAACCGAGTACCTCCCGGAGATACTGGCACAATTTCTCGCCAGTCGTCCGGCCGTCACGGTGGATCTCCAGGAGCGGTTGTCCCGCGAGATCGTCAGGGGCGTACTCGATGGGAGCGCGGACCTCGGGCTTATCGCGGGCCCGATCGAGGCTCAAGGGCTCGAGATCATCCACGCCAGCACCGACCGGTTGTTGCTGGCCCTGCCGGAAGGCCATGAGCTGACGAAAAGGTCATTCGTCACCCTGGCCGAAACGCTCGACTATCCTCACATTGGCTTCCGTGAAGGAAGCACGTTGTTCGATCTGGTGACCGCGCAGGTCGAGAACCTGGGCCGGACACTGTCAATGCGTGTGCAGCTGTCGAGTTACGAGGCAATTTGCCGGATGATCGAATCCGGTGTCGGCATCGGTATTATCCCGGAGTCCGCAGCGGTGCGTCATCGTCGAACGATGCGACTGGTCACCGTGCCTCTTGGGGAACCCTGGGCGATACGCGAGCGCAGCCTGCTCGTTCGCGAACTCGATGGAATGCCAGGTTGTGTCAGGGATCTGATGGACACGCTCAGATCGAATTGAAGCGGGTTAGCGCCTCACAGCATCTCCGGCTCGCCGGTTCTTCAAGGCGTTTGCATTGACAAGCGCCGGCTTCGCGCCTTCACCACGTACTCCATCGCCTCGCGCAGGGCAAGCAAGCCGCGATGGTCCACATCGTCCTTGCGGGTGACAATGGAGATCTGCAAAGAAGCGCCCAGACGCAGGGCCGCGACGGGATACAGCTCGCACACGCCGGGGTCCATGATCTGCACCACCGACACGCCAAGCCCTTCGCTCACCATCGCCACAATCGCCGTGACGCTGTCGAGCTCGAGCGCGCTGCGCTTTTCCGGCATGACGCTGCGCACGTAGCGCGCCGCCATGGCCCCGGTCACCGTTTGCCGGTCGTAGCGAATCCAGTCGTAGCGGGCAAGCAGATCGTGCGCCGTCGCGCCCCGCTCGCCGGGTGGGCCGATCAACAGCAATTCGCGCGTGAGCAGCGGCGACCACGCGAGCCCTGCCACGCGCCCCGCCTCCGGCTGCGCAACCACGGCCGCATCGAGCTGACTCGCCTTGACGTCGTCGGTCAGGCCGGAACTGCGGCCGCGACGCGGACGCACGACGAGTCGTGGATGCAGATCGCGCAGCCGGCGCAGGGTGCCCGGCAACAAGACGGGCTGGATCGATTCAATGAGTCCGAGCCGAAGCGTGCCCTCGACCGTCGTGGTATGGCGCCGGCGCATGGCGTCGATCTGATGAAGCCCGTCGCGCATGGCCGCCACGACCCGATGCGCCGCATCGGTCGGCTGCACCCGCAAGCCGGCGCGATGAAAGAGCGCCTGCCCCAGATACTGCTCGAGCTGCTTCATCTGCATGCTCACCGCGCTGGGGGTGAGATTCATGACGGCTGCCGCGGCGGCGAACGAGCCTTCGGCAAGCACGGCTTCAAGGGTGGAAAAGGCTTCCAGTTTCATCAAAATTCCTTACCAAAGACATGAAATAACGTCACTTTTTCTCACTATCCGCCGGGTCTATACTTTTTTCAAGATTCGCGCCGCCAGGCACTGGACGCTCTCTGGCGCGCGCGCCCACCCCGACAAACGGAGACAAAACAGTTGGATTCCGCTTCCCTGCCCCTCGCCCGTCCGGCGGCGTGGCTTGCCGCCGATGCCGAACGCGACACCGCCTGGATCCAGCGCCTCGCCGCGCAGGAGATCGCCGACTTCGATACCGCGCTGGCGTGTGCCAAACGTCTGAACAAACCGCTTCTCGACATGACGCCCGAGGACTTTCCGCTAGGCGACGCGGGACGCGGCGCGCTGCGGCGCGCGATCGCGACGACGCAAGGCCGTTGGGGGATGTGCCTGCTCAAGGGCTTTCCCGTCGAGCGCTGGACAGAAGAGGAAACGCGGCTTGCCTATTGGGGCATGGGCCTGCACATGGGCGTCGCGCGTACGCAGAACCGCGCGAGCGAGATCCTCAACGACGTACGCGATGTCGGCTCGGTCTACAGGACGACGAACGGCCGTGGCTACAACACCAATGCCTCGCTCGACTTCCACATGGATTCCTGCGACGTGGTGGGCCTTCTGTGCCGCCGCGCCGCGCGCAGCGGCGGGGAAAGCAAGGTGGTGAGCTCGATCGCGGTCTATGAGGAGGTCGTGCGCCGCCGCCCGGACCTCGAGCCGGTGTTGCGCGGCCCGTTCTATTACAGCTATCAGGGTGCGCAAGATCCGTCGCAGCGCCCCTGGTACTGCTGCCCGATTGTGGGTAGCGCGGTGGGCAACCAGCGCGAGTGGTTTGCCATGCGCCTGAACCGCAAGAACGTGATCGCGGCGCAAAGAGACTTCGATGACGTGCCGCCCCTGAGCGCCGCGCAAACCGAAGCGCTCGACCTGCTCGACGAGTTGATGCCCGATGCGCGCTTCTGCTTTTCAATGTGGCTCGAGCGCGGCGACCTCCAGTTGCTCAACAACTACGTCACCATTCATTCACGCACGAGCTTCGAAGACTACGAAGACTTCGACATGAAGCGCCACCTGCTGCGCCTGTGGCTCGCGGTGCCGGGGGCCCAGCCGTTGCCGCCCAACTGGCGTGAATATTTCGGCGACGTGCGTGCAGGCGCCGTGCGCGGCGGCCTGCGCGGCAGCCAGCGTTCTGCGCAGTTCGAAGCCTATGAAAAGCGTCAGGCCGCCCGCATGAACATGCCGCTCGCCGACTGGGCGCCATTCGAAGGCGAGCCACAAACCGCATGACAAGCCGTGGCAAGCAAACGAAGCCGTGCTGCTCGCGCGGCACACTGCGCGCCGCCATCACGGAGACACCGACTTGAATGAATCGCGAGGAAGCCGGGCCACGACCCGGCTGCGGCAGATGCTCGAGGATGGGCCGCTACTGGCCGCGCCGGGTGTCTACGATGGCATCACTGCACGGCTCGCGGAGCAGGCGGGTTTTCGCGCCCTGTACATGACGGGCGCGGGCACCGCGGCCACCTATGGACTACCGGACTACGGCCTGCTCACGATGACGGAGATGGTGGCCAACGCGGCACGTATCGTCGCGTGCACCTCGTTGCCGCTTATCGCCGATGCGGACACGGGCTTCGGCAACGAGCTCAACGTGACGCGCACCGTGCGCGCGTACGAACAGGCGGGAGTCGCGGGTATTCACATTGAAGATCAGGTATCGCCCAAACGCTGCGGGCATCTGGATGGCAAGGAACTGGTTAGCGTGGAAGAGTTCGTCGCGAAGATTCGCGCGGCGGTTGCCGCACGGCGCGATCCCGATTTCGTATTGATCGCACGCACGGATGCGAACGGCGTGAATGGCCTTGACGATGCCATCTCGCGCGCGAACGCTGCACTTGATGCGGGCGCCGACCTGGCCTTTGTGGAAGCGCCGCACGACCGCGAAGAGATTGCAGCGATTGCACGCTCCGTCAAAGGACCATGCCTCTTCAATATCGTGCGTGGCGGCAAGAGCCCGGATATGTCGCTCTGCGAACTGAATACACTCGGCTACCGTCTCGCGATCATGCCGAGCTTGCTGCTGGCGAGCGTCATGCAGGTATGCGAGCGCGAACTCGCTGCGCTCAGGGAAACCGGCGTGCCGCCTGCCTCGAACACGGCGCTGAGCGCAAGAGAGCGCTTCCAGCGCATGGGTGCCGACGATTGGGACGCGCTGCGCACGCGCTTCCTGGGGCCATCCCCCTGATACAGATCGCCCGAAACCACAAGACAAGGACAGGAGACAAACGTGACTTCACCAGCATCCATCGGCATGCGTCTGGACGCATTGCCGATCAGGGCGTTTCACCAGCGCATGCTGTGGCTGATCGCAGCCGGCATGTTCTTCGACAGCTTCGATATCACGCTCGCGGGCTCGGTGCTTGGCGCACTCGTGCACAACGGCATGTCGAACCTGACGCTCAACGGCTATTTCATTTCGAGCACCTTCATCGGCATGGCGGTTGGCGGGACACTCGCTGGCCTGCTCGGCGACCGCTTCGGGCGACGCTTTACGTATCAGGCCAATCTGCTCGTGTTCGGGTTGGCGTCCATCGCGGGCGGGCTCGCTACCTCGATGACCTGGCTCATCGTGTTCCGCTTCATCATGGGCATCGGACTCGGGGCGGAGATTGTGGTCGGTTATTCCACGCTCATCGAATTCACGCCGCCGCGAGATCGCGGGCGCTATTCCGCGCTGCTTGCACTCGTCACGAACACGGCGCTTTTCGTTTCGTCGCTGATGGGGTACTTTCTGATTCCGCTCTTCGGCTGGCGTTCCATGTTCTTTATTTCCGGCATTGGCGCGCTGCTGGTATGGATTGCACGCAAGTCGATGCCCGAGTCGCCGCGCTGGCTCGCGACCGAAGGACGGCTGGACGAAGCCGATCGCATCGTCACGCAAATCGAAGAGCAAGTGCATGGCAAAGGCTATCGCGCGCCGGAACACGAACAACCCGAGGCCGCCAGCGAGAGCGCACCGCCGCTCTCGGTGCTCTTCACCCCCGAGGTCCGGGCGCGCACGCTGGTCGGCTCGACGATATCGATCGTGATCGGCATTGCGATTTACAGCTTCGTGACCTGGGTGCCGACATTCCTGCTCAAGCAAGGCATCAGCCTTTCTTCGTCGCTCGGATACAGCATGGTGATGTCTCTCGGCGGCCCCGTGGGCGCGGGCATTGGCGTACTGTGCGCCGACCGGTTCGGGCGGCGGCGCTGCGTGGCGATCGCCTCGCTCGCGGGCGCGGCCATGGGCGTCGGCTATGCGCTCTCGACCTCGCCCTGGGTCGCGGCAGTCATTGGCTTTTTGCTCTTTTGCTGCCTGTATACGATTGTGGCGCTGGCCGTGGCTTGTTATATCCCGGAGCTGTTCGGCACGCGGTACCGGCTGCGGGGCAACGGGTTTTGCGCCGTGCTCGGGCGAATCGCTTCCTTTTGCGCCCCTGCAATGACGTTGATGACCTATAAAGCCGGGGGCATCCAATATGTTGCTTTCAGCGTAGCGGCGTTGTTGGTGCTGCAGGCCGTCGTTGTCATGGTGTTTGGCGTCGAGACACAGTCGCAGTCGCTCGAACTCATCGAGGAAGGCGCCGCCGGCACGCATCCGGGCGCGGGCTCCGGCGCGGCGGCAAATGCCGTTCCAGCCTCTCGCCATTAGCACGGCAGCCAGATCCCCGGGCGCCTTTCGGAACAGGCGCCCGGGGAGTCGACGTCCAGGCACCGCCTCGGGGTCATGCTCGAATCGCCCCGCGATTTCGATTCGTATTTCATACGAATAAAAAGGCCTCGACTGATCGTCAGTCGTACAAGGCCACACCCACCACTACAGCGTAAGCGCTTTTCCTGCTCCGCGCCCATCGGGACAAGGCCGCGGCGCGCCGCTACTTCGAGAAGGCGATTGAACAGAACGGCGAGCCCGGGACGATCACCGTGGACAGGAGCGGCGCCAATCTGGCTGCGCCTGAAGCGCTCAATGCCGAGCGCGAAACACCCATCAAGACCAGGCAGGCGAAGTACTTGAACAACATCATTGAACAAGACTACCGCTCAATCAAGCGGCGTACCCGCCCCATGCTCGGATTCAAGAGTTTCCGGTGCGCACGCATCCTGCTCGGTGGCATCGAGGTGGCTCATATGATCGCCAAGGGGCAGATGAAAGATAACGGCGCCCGACAAACTATCGCCGAGCAGTTCTATTCGCTGGCAACATAAGTAATCCTATCCATATCAGACTTTGCTCAACTTGCAATCGCTATCGCGACAAAACCCCTTTACGAAATATGAATCGATTCTCGCCGATGCAACCGGGCGATGTTATGCGGTTTTCTTCGTTCGATATACCGAAACGTGGCTGGGAGCGCGCCCTACAGCGCAGTACTGGGCACCCTTTCGTAAATGCGGCGGATTTCCGGCACACACGAACCGCATACGCTACCGCAGCCTAGCACCGACTTCAGCACGGCGAGATCCGCTCCCGATGCGATCGCCTCCACAATCTGTTTCTCGGTTACCAGTTTGCAGTTACAGACGACGCGCTCCCGCTGCACGCGTGGCCTTTCGACGAACACCGCATGACGCGGCCCCTGCCATAGTGCCGCCTCGCGCAGTCGCGCAAGCATGCTGGCTGCGCCGTTCGCATCGCCCGAAAGCAGGTAGCCATCGATCAGCGTATTGCGCCACGCGACGCGCTTCTGGTGCCCCCGCCTGTCGTCGCGATACTCCAGCAAATCCTGGTCGCGCGCGAGGCCCAGCGCATCGTGCACACGCTCGACCCAATCTGCCGGTGGCCCGATGTCAGCAGCTGTGATCACCAAAATCTCGCAACCATCGTCGGCAGTCTCGATGCGCAGCGACGCGTAACGTCGCTCCGCCAGCAGCGGCTGCACCGCAGTCTGCAAATTGGGTGCGTCGCCGCTACGCCGAGCGGCCGAGAATCGCCAGGGGAGATCAACAGCCTGTACCGACACCGCCGAATGCTTTAATTCCGGTTGCCTGGAATAAGGATCGACGGCCGGAATCGTCGTCTCGTTGATGCCGCCGCTGCCGAGGAACTGGGCGTTCCAGTGCATGGGCGCGAACACGGTGCCAGACGCGACATCGTCGGACATCTGCACTGGCAGCACGAGCGCGCCACGCCGGCTCGCGATGCTCACAAGCGCGCCTTCGTGAATGCCTCGCCGCGCCGCATCAGCCCTGTTCATCGCGAGAGCGGGTTCCGGGGCATGTGCGAACAGCGCGCCTACGCGACCGGTACGGCTCATGCCGTGCCACTGATCGCGTAGACGCCCGGTGACAAGCCGGAACGGATACGGCGCATCTACGGGCTCGGCCACGGGCCGATATGGCGTGACAGTAAAGCGCGCCCGGCCATCTTCGGTGGCGTACCGGCCGGTTTCAAAACGGCGCGCGTCGCCATGCGTTGCGCCGGCAGCAAATGGCCATTGCTGCGGGCCATCGCGCTCGAGCTTCTCATAGGAGAGCCCGCCGATATCCAGATCGCGGCCAACCGTGAGTTGGCGATGCTCGTCGAAAATGGCTTCTGGTGTATCAAACGCAAACAGATTCTCATCGGCCTGCAAGCGCTGTGCGAGCCTGCGGGCAACTTCATTCGCGATCCACCAGTCCGGCCTCGCCTCGCCCGGCGCGTCGACCGCCGCTCGCACGCGAGAGATGCGCCGTTCCGAATTGGTGACCGTGCCGGTCTTCTCGCCCCAGCTCGAAGCGGGAAGCAGAACGTCTGCGTAAGGAACGGTATCGGTGTGGGCGAAGGCCTCCTGCACGACCACGAACTCGGCCTTGTCGAGTGCTTCCCGCACACGCGCGATGTCGGGCATGGAATGGACCGGGTTGGTGCACGCAATCCACACCGCCTTGACCTCGCCGCGCCGCACGGCATCGAACAGCTCAACCGCAGGCAGGCCGGGACGCTCGGACAGCCCGTTCACGCGCCACAGTTCTTCGACCTCCTTACGATGTGCAGCGTTGGCGATATCGCGGTGCGCCGCCAGCATCGTCGCCATGCCGCCCACCTCGCGGCCTCCCATTGCATTCGGCTGCCCCGTCAACGAAAACGGGCCCGCGCCAGGCCGGCCAATCTGTCCCGTGGCCAAATGCAGATTGATGAGCGCCAGGCTTTTTTCGGTGCCATGGCTCGACTGGTTCAGACCCATGCAGTAAAGCGAGAGCACAGCCGGACTGGCTCCAAACCATTCAGCCGCACGCATCAAGTCCTGTTCTTCGATGCCACAGATTTGCGCTGCCATACGGGGCGTGTACTCGCGCACGAGAGTCTTGAGCGCGTCGAACCCCGTCGTGTTCGCCTCGATATAGTCACGCTCGATCAGCCCTTCCCAGATGAGGTGATGGAGCATGCCGTTGAACAATGCAACGTCGGTGCCGGGCTCTATCGCCAGATGCAGGTCGGCCATCGCGGCCATGTCGGTGCGGCGCGGATCGACCACGATCCAGCGCACGGAAGGGTCTGACGCCTTCGCCTCCTCCAGCCGCCGGAACAACACCGGATGCGCATACGCCATATTGCTGCCGGCGAACAGCACGGTGCGGGCGATTTCCAGATCCTCGTAGCATGTGGGCGGACCGTCCGCACCAAAGGCCATCTTGTAGCTCGTCACCGCACTCGACATGCACAAGCGCGAGTTCGTGTCGATATTGTTGGTTCGGACAAGCCCCTTGGCCAGCTTGTTGAAGACGTAATAGTCCTCGGTCAGCAACTGACCGGAGATATAAAAAGCCACTGCGTCCGGACCATGTTGCTCGATTACGTCGGCAAATCGCGAGGCGACGAAATCCAGCGCACTGGCCCAGTCGGTCTGCTCGCGCGTGGCGGTGCGTGTCGTGCGCATCTCCGGATGCAGCGCGCGCCCCGTTATGCTGCGCACGGTTAGCGGCAGCGCGCGCCCCTTCGTGCAAAGCCGCCCAAAGTTTGCCGGATGATCGGGATCGCCTTCGATACCGGTAATGCGCCCCGCCTCGGCTTCGATCAGCACGCCGCAGCCCACGCCGCAATAGCAACAGGTGGAACGGGTCACTGTTTTCATGGGACGGCTCTCGTCAAGCGCAGGGTCATACTGAGTATGGCAACACGAAAATGCGGACATGCGGTGCGTTCAGTCAAGAGCGATGAATACCGCGCCGCCATCGAGCTTGATTGGGAAGCTTTGTGTGCAGCCATTGTCGGGGACACACGCGTGCCCCGTATCCAGCGCGATATTCCAGCCATGCAGCGGGCAGGTGACGGTATTGCCGTGCACGATGCCCTGCGAGAGCGCACCGGCTTTGTGTGGGCAACGGTCGAGCAGCGCGAAAACCTGGTCCTGCGCGTCGCGAAAGAGCGCAACGTTGCCAAGCGCGCGTTCCAGTACGCGGCTGCCCAGACGCGGGATCTCTTCGACCTCGCACACGCGCGTCCAGTTGTCGGTAAAGGGCACATTCATATCCGGTCCTCGGCTCAGGCAATGGATTTGATGGGGATATATTCGCGCTGCTGGACGCCGCCGATGCGGGCCTCCCACGGATCGGGCAATCCCTCGAGCGCGTACAGCAGACGTTCGTAAAGAGCCCGACGTCCGGCTGCATCCTCGACCACGCGGCGCTTCACGTACTCGAGACCGACGCGCTCCAGGTAGTGCACCGTGCGGTCGAGGTAATGTGCCTCCTCGCGATAGAGTTGCAGAAATGCGCCGGTGTACTCCTTCACCTCCTCCGCCGTTTTCACCTTGACGAGGAATTGCGCGACCTCGGTCTTGATGCCCCCATTGCCGCCAATGTAGAGCTCCCATCCGCTTTCCACCGCGATCACGCCGACATCCTTGATGCCCGCCTCCGCACAATTGCGCGGACAACCGGATACGGCAAGCTTGACCTTATGAGGGGACCACATGTTGGCCAGCATGGTTTCAAGGTCGATGCCCATCTGCGTGCTGTTCTGCGTGCCGAATCGGCAGAATTCGCTGCCTACGCAGGTCTTCACGGTTCGGATCGACTTGCCATAGGCATGCCCCGATTTCATCCCGAGGTCCTTCCATACATTCACAAGGTCTTCCTTCTTGACGCCAAGCAGGTCAATGCGCTGACCGCCCGTCACCTTGACCATCGGAATACCGTACTTCTCCGCGACATCAGCGATACGGCGTAGCTCAGCCGGCGTCGTGACACCCCCCTTCATCTGCGGCACGACGGAGAACGTGTTGTCCTTCTGGATGTTCGCGTGTACACGCTCGTTGACGAAACGGCTCTGCGGATCGTCAACGGCATCGCGCGGCCAGGTCGAGACCAGGTAATAGTTGACCGCCGGGCGGCAGGTCGCGCAGCCGTTCGGTGTGCGCCATTCGAGGAAGGAATAGACAGCCTCGTGAGTAAGCAGCTTGTGCTCGCGAATTGCTCGGCGCACTTCGTCATGGCTTCGGTCGGTGCAGCTACACAAAGCCTTCGTGGTGGAAGGCTGCTGGAAATCAGTGCCGACCGTGCTCATCAGGATCTGCTCGCACAGCCCCGCGCATGAACCGCACGAACTCGCGGCTTTGGTATGCTTTTTCACGTCGTCGAGCGTAAACAGCCCTTTTTCGGTGATGGCCTTGACGATTGCGCCTTTGCTCACGCCATTGCAGCCGCACACTTCGTCTGTGTCCGCCATCGACGCGGCCCGGTTGTGCCCGGCCACGCCTACATCGCCCACGCTGGTCTCACCGAACATGATGTGGTCGCGCAGTTCACCAAGCTTGCGGCCTTCGCGCAACAGCTTGAAATACCATGCACCGTCGGCGGTGTCGCCGTAGAGGCAGGCGCCCACGAGCTGGTCATCCCTGATCACGAGCTTCTTGTACACGCCACCGGCTGGATCGGACAGCACGATCTCCTCCGTGCCTTCGCCACCAAGGAAATCGCCGGCGGAAAAGAGGTCGATGCCCGTCACCTTGAGCTTGGTCGAGAGCACCGAACCCTTGTATGTGCCAATGCCCATGAGCGCGAGGTGATTCGCGCAAACCTTGGCTTGCTCGAACAGAGGAGCAACCAGTCCGTAAGCGACGCCACGGTGACTCACGCACTCGCCCACCGCATAGATGCGCGGATCGTAGGTTTGCAGCGTGTCGTTGACGATGATGCCGCGGTTGCAATGCAGGCCCGCACTTTCGGCAAGCGTCGAGTTCGGGCGGATGCCAACGGCCATCACTACGAGGTCTGCCAGAATCTCGCTACCGTCCTTGAAGCGCACACCCGCAACTTCTCCGAGATCATTGCCGAGAATTTCCGTGGTCGCTGCCGAAAGCAGAAACTTGAGCCCTCGATCCTCGAGCGATTGCTGTAGCAATTTTCCCGCTGTTGCATCCAGTTGCCGTTCCAGCAACGTCTCGGCCAGATGCACGACCGTCACTTCCATCCCGCGCAGCTTGAGGCCATTGGCCGCTTCGAGCCCGAGCAGGCCACCGCCGATAACAACCGCATGACGCTTCACCTTTGCGGCGTCGATCATCGCCTCGGTATCGTAGATGTCGCGATAGGTAATGACGCCTTTCAGGTCCTTGCCGGGAACGGGCAGAATGAAAGGCGAAGAGCCGGTCGCAATCAGAAGCCGGTCGTAGGGTGCCTGCGTGCCATCGGAAGCAAACACGGTGCGGCCGCGGCGATCGATCCGTTCGATCGTCTTGCCGAGGTGCAGGTGCAGACCGTTTTCCTCATACCATGACAGCGGATTGAGCACGATGTCGTTGAAGCTCTGTTCTCCTGCAAGCACCGGCGAAAGCAGGATGCGGTTGTAGTTCGGATGCGGCTCGGCACCGAACACGGTGATGTCATAGAGATCAGGCGATAGCGCGAGCAACTCTTCGATCGTGCGAATACCGGCCATGCCGTTGCCGATTACGACGAGACGAGGCTTGTTCATGGTGAGATCCTTACGTGCGCGACCTGAACGACAAGGGCGTGCGCCGGTGCGAAAGCGCGAGGGGGCGCCGCTATCCGGGTGGCCAATTGCGCCACCGAACAGGTGACGCAGTTATTTGCCGCTAGTGATCTCGGCACCATTGCCGAGCATGGCGTACGTTAAGCAACAGCTGTGCCATGGACGTGCGGGCCGCTATCGACGGAAGATCATTGAAAAGCGCTCGCCAAGCCGAAAACTTTTTCGCACCGCAGCAGTGCCCGTCCAGCCGGCACGCGCACCTTCTTAGGGCAGTCTCTTTTGCACATTCGAAGTGCAGCCATTAACTGCTGGACTGAAATCAGGTGGTTGGACGTGAGAGTCTGTTCGCCAGTCTCTAATGTGAAGTCACACTCCACGAGAACGCGCAGGTCTTCGCCCTCCTTCAAAATGCCCCTGAGCAATTCGAACGCGTCAATGTGGGAGCCACGCAACCGCCACGTCAGTTCGAATTGACGCGCCCCGACGCACGTATCTTCCTTTCCACGCCCCATCCGCTGCTGGAAGGCCGCGCGCCGCTCAAGGTCGCCCTGACAGAGCTGGGTGTGGGGCGCGTGGAGGAGCTGCTCTGGAAACTCTTTTACGGGCTGCCAGCCTGATGAGGATTTTCCGCATTGCCGACAGGCGGCGTCCGCTATGGAGTGGCACCGGAGCCATGCTCGTTGGCGGCCGGTTCAACAGTCCCGGCCGTCCCGTGATCTATGGCGCGCTCACGTTTGCCGGTGCCATGCTGGAGGTGCTGGCGCACGCACGGATCGGTAAAGTGCCAAAGACACACGTCTGGGTCGAGGCGCAGGTTCCTGATGATCTTCCGGTCGAAAGGCACACCGACGGCACACTGCCTGTGGGATGGGACAGGCCATCCACTGAAATCGCGTGTGATTTTGGTAGCCGCTGGCTGGAGGAATGCCGCTCCGCGATCCTGATCGTGCCTTCGGTAGTCGCACGTGCCGAGTCCAACGCCCTGGTGAATCCCGCCCATCCGGATGCTGCGCGCATCGTCGCATCCGAAGCGCAGCCTGTCGTATGGGATGAGCGCCTGTTCGTTCTACCCGCAGTAAAGGGTCAGGCAAAATCGGAACAACACTAGAAGGGAACAGCGACGGGTACGCATGATTGACTTAACCCGGCGATAAACGACCTTTCGACTATCTTCGCTGATTCGTCGGCACCCGGTGTCGATGGCGGTCTAAATCCGCGCAAATCTGGCGACGCCATGAAGTTCGCCTTCAAGCATGACAACCATGCCCTGCTTCAATCCCGAGGCTTCGACCATTTGCCTGTCTCCGCGTTGTCAATTTTCGTCGGAACGCATTGTGTCAGACCACTGCGCGTGTCCATCACCCCTTCGGTCGAAAGGTCATCACAAAGCTCGTTGGCGTGCTGCCGTTGACATCCGCTGGCATTGGATCCGAATTCTCGACGGCGGCCACCACGGCGCGATCCCACTGCGGATTTCCGCTCGGACGCCGGACCTTGACACTGAGCAGCGTCCCGCTGGGGCTGCAGGTGACTGCGATTACCGCAGACGGATTGCCATTGATATCGAACGGCGCGAGGACGTTGGCGCGCACACGACCTGCCACCTTCTTGACATAATCTGCCGACACCACCACCCCGCGATCCCGCAAAGGCGTCCCGGCAATGTCCTGCAGCGCGGCGAGACGTGCCGCGCGCTCCCGCTCCACCGACTGATCGCCTTGCCGCGCGACGGTCAATTCTTCCCTCGGAGGCGACCGGGATACCGCGCCGGCGTGTGCGATCCGCGAGTCGGGTCCACGCAGTCGCCGCGGCTTGACCGCGTTGCTGCGCTGTTGCAATACCGGCGTCTGGGCGTTCGCGGCAACGAGCCGGGCAGGTGCTGCCGTCACCTGTGATACCCAAGTCCGGCTGGCCGTGCGCGGGAATGAGACAACTGGCGGCAAAGGCGTTACCAGCCCCGTGACTACCGTGTGCGGACCGAAGAATGCACTCTGGGGCCCCCTCGTACCGGCAAACAAAAGCGTCAATAGCACGACGTGCAGGGTCACCGCGAGTCCAAACGCACGCCCCGTGCCGCGCTCGCGCGGCGGTCGAAGCTGCAGGCTGGATTTCGTGCTCATGGCGCATTGACGCCGGCCCGCGCCCTCACGCTGGTGACGCGGCGAACCGGTGCCCGGTTTATTGCCACTTCTAGTGTAGTCCGGCTACGGCAGCAAATCCTGGCCGGTGACGGTTCGCAGCTACCGTTCCACATTGGATAGCCGCAATAGAAGCAAAGACCGGATTGACGATTGAAAGCGTGAGTGCGGCGTCGCGCGAGTGACGAGGGCATACACGGGAACCAGCCGACCCAGTCGCACTGGCAAGCTCATACTCGACTCGCGTTCGATTCAGCCACGCAAGCACAACGGTCAGCGGCCGAGATTACTTCCAGGTACAGCGCCTGCAGAAGAATGCAGGCCTCTATATCAGCGCGCCTTTCTTGCCGTACGGCGCTGAACCCGGAATACCGCGGATCGCGCCAAGCCGGCAGCTCGAGGACAAGAACGGCCATTTCGTGGGCATCGTTGCCGGCACATTGCGGTTGGAGGAAGCCGCTTCTGACGCTTACGAACGAATGGAGCAGCGGTGCGCGCCTGGATACGATCGCCAGTATCAGACGAGTGATGAACGCTGGAATTTTGCTTCGGCGGTCTTCGTCGGCTTCGTATGCTGCGAAGAGCGCCGCGAGGGTACTGGAATCGGTTGGCAGGGCAAATCGCGGATCGGTGATGTCAATTACGGGCAGGATCTGGCCGCCAACGGTGTTGGCGTACGTCATCGACCGCGCATTGTCACTTTTTGCTGTCGGGTTCATGTTCGGTATTTTGTGCTTCCTCCCTTCCCAGTTGCATCGTGCTGCTGGCCACGCCGCGCACGTGAGAGAGATGCGCTAATCCACAGGGCGAAGACCCCACTATGGCCTTTGAACTTCGCCCGGTAATTCATGCAGTGCCCGATTGTTTCAATCTTTCCGTGCGCCGCAGTCGCCCGCGGCGCAGCCAACCGCTTGATCGCCAGCGCGGGCAACGACGATTGCGCGGTGTTCATCAGGATGCCAGCGAGGAAACGCACGGCGACACCATAGAAAAGTCGCGCGAGATTCGAACGAACATAGGATGCATGTTCAGCGCCGCCTGGCTCGAGGAAAGTGGCACGCCAAATGGATCCTCGACAATCCTGTCCTGGCCACGGCACGTCAGCATCGGCAACGTTGGTGACATGCGACGCGCGTCCAGAGCAAAACGGTCCCGTTACGGTGGTCAGAGCGAGGGATTGGAGTTCGTCTGTACGGTAGCGAACACGTGAAAATCTTCGCTTCGCTTACGATCCTTTCTGACTGACGCTTCTTCACACGTTCCTTGGGGAGCCATGATGGAAAGCACATCGAGCACGGTCCAACAGGAGCCTGGCGCTGATAACACGCACCAGTGCGAACTCTCCCCCGAACGGCTACTCCAGTTGGGCATGGGGTTCTGGGCGTCCAAGGCCCTATTGTCCGCAGTCGAGCTCCGTGTGTTTACGCGCCTCGCAACCCGTCCGCACGACGCTGCGGAACTCGCTGACGCAATCGGACTGCATCCGAGATCGGCCCTCGATTTTCTTGACGCGCTGGTCGCATTGAATCTGCTGGAACGCGAAGACGGGACATACCGCAACACCCAGGACGCCGACCTTTTTCTGGACATGGCCAAGCCCAGCTACGTGGGTGGATTACTGGAAATGGCCAACACGCGGCTATATCCGTTCTGGGGCTCACTGACGGAAGCCCTTCGCACGGGGCAGCCACAGAACGAAGCAAAAGGGGGTGGCAACCCCTTCGACGCGATGTATCGCGACGAACACCAGCTACGGGGTTTCCTGCGGGCGATGAGCGGCGTCAGCCTGGGCGCGGCGAGGGCGATTGCGCGACAATTCCCGTGGCAAAACTACAGCACCTTCATTGACATCGGCGCGGCCCAAGGGGTCTTACCTGTGCAGGTCGCGCTCGCCCATCCCCACCTGCGCGGTGGCGGTTTCGATCTGCCGGTAGTGGGCCCCGTGTTTGACGAGTACATAACGTCGCACGGCCTTCAGGAGCGGCTGCATTTCTATCCGGGCGACTTCTTCAAGGATGCCTGTCCGGCGGCCGATGTGCTCGTGATGGGACACATCCTTCACGACTGGGACCTCGGGCAGAAGCTCGAACTCCTCGCGAAGTGCCACGCGGCGCTCCCTCCCGGAGGTTGCCTGATCGTCTACGACGCGGTCATCGACGATGACCGCAGGCGCAATGCCTTTGGACTACTGATGAGCCTTAACATGCTCATCGAGACACCTGGCGGTTTCGACTATACCGGCGCGCAGTGTCGCGAATGGATGCAGGAAGTTGGCTTCTCACAGGTACGCGTCGAGCCACTAACCGGCGCCGATTCAATGGTGATTGGAACCCGATAGACACTCGCCGGGAGGTCCGCAAGGTGTCGCCGCCTCCCGTTTGACCTACCATCCATGAGCATTCGCGAGTTGAATGGTCTCTTGCGCCGAAACGTCGAACATCCGTCGGCCTTCCGGAACGGGGCCGTGACGCAAGGACATGACCAGCATGGCGCCATCGCCCAGGAGAACCATGACGCCCGGCATCGCCCGACGACGTTCGTGTTCGTCAAGGTGCATCCAGGCGGCGGCCCGGGTGACCACCAACAACTCGGTGGCCCGTGAGCGCCGCCCTCACCTTCCTTACTTCTTCACCGCATTCGGATCGAGGTTCTTGCCCATGGCCTCGTTATAGCGCTGCACGTATTCCTCGGTGAGCTTGCGCATCGCGCGGCCGATCTTGCGGTAATCCGCTTCGTTCAGGTTCGCGAGCGACACGCGGCCCGACGGGTGCGGTGTGCCGAAACCCTTGCCCGGCAGCAACACGACGCGCGCCTCGCTCGCGAGACGGAACAGCAGCTCGTTGGGCTGAACCTGCTCGAGCAACCAGTCGACGAATTCGCGGCCGAAGCGCTTCTCGCCCAGATACTCCATGTCGAGGATCGTGTAGTAGTCGACCTGATTCGGATCGGTCCCGTCGGAGGCAATGCCCATTTCCTCGAAGAGCGCGCGCTTGCGGCTGCGGATCAGGCGCTTGAGCGCATTCTTGTAGGCCTCGGGCGTGTCCATGAGCGAGAACAGCGAGAACAGCACCATCTGCACCTGCTGCGGCGTCGAGAGGCCCGCCGTGTGATTGAGCGCGACGGTGCGGCTGTCGGCCACCAGACGGTCGATGAACTTGAGCTTCTCGGGCTCCGTCGTGATCGACTCGTAGCGCTTGTGCAGCGCCTTCTTCTGCTCCTTCGAGAGCTTCGCGAGCGTGGCGTCCAGCACGTTCTCGCGGTGCGTCGCTATCGCGCCCAGGCGCCAGCCCGTCGCGCCGAAGTACTTTGAGTAGGAGTACACGAGAATCGTGTTCTTGGGCGCGAGCGCGAAGAGCGAGACGAAGTTATCGGCGAAGGTGCCGTACACGTCGTCGGTGAGGATGATGAGGTCCGGGCGCTCCTTGACGATCTCGGCGATGTATTCGAGGCTCACATCGTCGATCTTCACCGAAGGCGGATTGCTCGGGTTCACGAGGAAGAACGCCTTCACCTTCGGGTCGCGCAGCTTGTCGAGCTCCTTCTTCGGATACTGCCAGTTGTTCTCCACGCCGGCGTTCAGATGCACGACGTTGAGCTGGTAGTCGTTGAGCTCGGGAATCTCGATGTAGGGCGTGAAGATCGGCATGCCGAGCGCGATGGTATCGCCCGGCTTGATCAGGAAGTTCTCGCGCATCGTGTTGAAGATGTACGTCATGGCCGCGGTGCCGCCCTCCACCGCGAACACGTCGAACTCGCCCACGAACGGATGCTTGCCGATCATCTCGCGGCGCAGATACTGGCCGACGATCATCTCCGATAGCTTGAGCATGCGGTCCGGCACGGGATAGTTGCAGGCGAGGATGCCTTCGCACATCTCGTAGAGGAAGTCGCCCGCCGAAAGGCCCAACTGGTCGCGCACGTATGAAACCGCACCGCCGATGAACTCGATGCCGGCCTGGCCCTTGTTCTCGCGCAGGAACTGGTCGAAGCGCTCGACGATGCCCGCGCGCTGCGGAAAGCCGCCCACGCCTTCGGGCATATACGAGAACGAGCGCTCCGACTCGCGCATCGCGAAGAGGCCGAGCTGCCAGAAACCGTGACGCGGAATCGTGGCGAGGAAGTTGGGATTGCCGCGGCCGGCGTTGAGCATTGAGAGGTTGGCCGGGCGCTCGGTCGCGCCGCCGCCGGCTGCCTTGATCAGCTCGTCCTTGAGCTCGAACGGGCTCAGTGCGTCGAGACCTGCCTTGCCCTTCGATTCTTTGCCGTTACCTTTTGCCATGATGCTCTCCATTGGAAGACGTTGAGCGTGCCGCCGTTGCCTGCGCTCGAGGCATTGCGCGGGAGCGGCACGCGATTTCGACAAATCGATGCGTTCGGGCCTGCGCGTCTACCGCTTTTCGCGCAACCCCGTTGACTCCATGTCACACGAGACCGACCACGAGCGGCCCGAGCAGCGTGAGCAGCACGTTGGCGATCGCGTAGGTGATGGCGAACGGCACCGTGGGCACGGCGCTCTCGGCCTTGTCGAGAATGCCGCCGAAGGCCGGGTTCGCACTGCGGGAGCCGGACAGCGCACCCGCGAGAATCGCCGCGTTGTTGTACTTGAGGACGTAGCGGCCAAACAGCATCGTGAGGATGAGCGGCACGATCGTCACGACCACGCCGAGCAGGAAGATCGTGATGCCGCTCTGCTTGATCGTCACCACGGCCTGCAGGCCCGAGTTCAGCCCCACCACCGCGACGAACGCCGCGAGGCCGAAGTCCTTGAGCAGTTGCGAGGCCGCCGGTGGCATCACGCCGTACATCGGGTGCTTGCCGCGCATCCAGCCGAACAGGAGGCCCGCGAGCAGGCAGCCGCCGCCCGAGCCGAGCGTGAGCGGAATGCCAGCCACGTTCATGACGATCAGACCAACCAGCAGGCCCAGCACGAGGCCCACGCCCATATAGATGAAATCGGTCTTGTTGCTGTAGACGAGCTCGTAGCCGGCGGATAGCACGGCGCGCCTGGTATCGGTGGCGGTGCCGTAGACGGTCACCACGTCGCCGTGCTCGAGCTTCGTGCCAGGCAGGACCGGCACGGGCTGGCCCGCGCGCTCGATCTTCTCGATGTACACGCCGTGGCGCATTTCGCGGTCGACGTTCTTGCGCACTTCGGCAATCGTCGTGTGGTTCATGCCCTTCTTCGAGAACACCACCTGGCGCGTCTGCATCACGAGGCTCATGCCGCCCGAGTCCGGCATTTCCGCACCGATCAGCGTGCCCACTTCGACCATCTGCTCGCGACGGCCGACGACAAGCACGAGATCCTCGCGGCTCAGCACGAAGTCGGGCGTGGGGTCGATGAGCTTGCCCGCGCGGCGGACTTTCTCGATTGCGATGAGGTCCTTCTCGGCCACTTCGATCTGCTTGACCGTCATGCCGGCCGCCGCCTCGACGCGGAACACGCGGCCGAACAGCTCGGGCAGCGCGGCGAGCTGGCCCGGACCCGCCGAGGCATCGCCGCCGGCCATTTCGCGCTCGGCGTCCATCGAGGCATCTTTGAGGCTGCGGCCCATGAACTTCGGCAGGATGTTGACGCAGACGATGATCGCGCCGAGCGAGCCGAACACGTAGGTGACGGCATAGCCGATCGCGACGTCGGCCTGCATGGCCTTCACCTGGTCGGGCGGGAGGCCCAGACGCGCGATCGCGTCGCCGGCCGTGCCGATGATCGCCGACTGCGTCATGCCGCCCGCGGCAAGACCGGCGGCGAGGCCCTTGTTGATGTGAAAGAGCTTCGCGCAGACGAGCACGGTGAAGAGACCTGCGAGCGCCATGAACACGGCCATCGCGATCTCGCGCAGCGTCTTGCGGTTGAGCGAGTTGAAGAAGCCCGGCCCGGAGTCATAGCCCACGGCGTAGATGAAGACCGCGAACATCACCGCCTTCACGCCGTTGTCGATCGTCACGCCCACCTGACTGATCACGACCGCGGCGAGCAGCGACCCGCCCACACCGCCTAGCTGGAACTTGCCGAAGTTGATCTGGCCGATCCAGTAGCCGACCGCCAGTGAGAGAAATAAGGCGATTTCCGGTGATTTGTGAAAGATGTCATGTAGCCATTCCATCGTGCCCTCGCATTGGTAGAAGTAACTGCTTGCTGCCGTTGAAGTTGGACGGCCTGTTGGACGGTCTGTTGAACTGCTGCGTGTCGGACGGCCCGACGAACGGACGCGGAAACGGACGCAAAACGTTTCGAGACACCCCCCCGTCATCGACCGCGACCAGGCTCGGTGCGCGTCATGTCCGGGAACACGGCACGCGCCGCCCGCGAGCCGAAATTCAGCCGAATTTCGTCGCGAGGCCGACCACCACGGGCCCCATGAGCGGCAACAAAATATTCGACAGCGCATAGGTGATCGTGTAGCCGATCACCGGCGTCGAATTGCCCGTCACGCCAACCAGCGCACTGATCGCCGGCGTGCTGCACTGCTGGCCTGCAATCGCGCCGAGCAACATCGGCGCCTCGAGCTTGAGGAACATGCGCCCGATCCACAGCGAGAGCAGGCCCGGAATCAGCACCATCAAGATGCCGGCGAGCGGCAGCGCGAGACCGTACTCGCGCACGAGCTTGATGGCGTCCGGTCCGGCCGAGAGCCCCACGGCCGCGATGAAGGTCGCGAGGCCGAAATCCTTGAGCACCTGCGCCGCCGCCGAAGGCAGCGAGCCGACCACGGGGAAATGCGAGCGCAGCCAGCCGAAAAAGAGGCCCGAGAGCAGGCACCCGCCGCCCGTGCCGAGCACGAGCGCGACGCCGCCCACATTCACGCCGACGCGCCCGATCATCATGCCCACGAGCACGCCGAGGCCGAGGTAGACGAAGTCGGTCTTCTGGGTTTGCTGGATCACGTAGCCGAGGCGCTGCGCGCCGCGCGCGACGTCGGTGGGCGCGCCAATCAGCGTGAGCACGTCGCCGCGATGCACCACCGTGCCGGGCAGCGCGGGCACCGTGGCGTCGAGGCGCGTGATCGCGCCCACATAGATGCCGCGGCCCGCTTCCGGCGCGGCGCGCTCGCGCATCTGCGCGAGCGTGAGGCCGTCGGCTTCGCGGCGCGTGAGCATCACGTCCACGCGCTGCGCGACCAGCTTCACGAAGCCCTCGCCCGAGACCTCGGCGCCCAGGCTGCGCGACGCCTCCACCACGGCCTCGCGCCGCCCGCCGATGAACACGATGTCGCCCGCCTGCAGCACGAGCTGCGCGTCGGTGTCGATCTGGCGCTTGCCGCGCACGACCCGCTCGACCGTGACGTTGTTGCCAAAGCGCGCCTCGAACGCGCAGACCTGAGTGCCCGCGGCCGGCCCCGCCTCGAACGCACGGCCTTCGAGCGGGGGCAGCGCAAGGCGCTGGCCTTCGTCGAGCACGCCGTCGCCGCCGAGCTTGCGAAAGAGGCGCGCAGCCTCCTCGCGCAAGTTCACGCGCATCATGATGGGCGCGATCTGGCTCGTGAACAGCACGATGGTGATCAGGCCAAAGAGGTAGCTCACGCTGTAGGCGGTCACCACGTGCGCCTGCAGCGTGCCCACCTGGGCGTCGGCGAGGCCGAGCTTCGCGATCGCCTCCGAGGCCGTGCCGATCACCGCCGACTCGGTGGCGGCGCCCGCCAGCAAGCCGGCGGCCGTGCCCGCATCGAGTTTCATCACGACGACCGCGATCATGATGAGCGTCATGACCGAGACGATTTCGATGATCGACAGAAGCCCATAGCGCCAGCCGCGCCCGACGTTCGCAAAGAACTGCGGGCCGCCCGTGAAGCCGAGCGCGAAGATGAAGAGCGCAAAGGCGACGTTCTTGAGATCGGGCGAGATACGCGCGCCCGTCTGGCCGAGCACGAGCGCGACGATCAGCGTGCCGCACACGCCGCCGAGCGAAATCGGCCCAAAGCGAACCGAGCCGATCAAATAACCCAGCGCGAGACTCACAAATAGCGCAATCTCGGGCTGCGACTTCAGCAATTCGACGATCATGTCTGGTCTGCCGATTTACGTTTTAATTTTCAGAAAAAAGCATAAAGAAACATGCATGTGACATGCACATCTTTATTCCTGAGCTTCGCGGCATTTTAGCGCGACGCACAAAAAAATCTGCCCCACCTTAATCAAGGTTATGCGGAATCAAGGTTATTCGTAAATGTTAAGCGAAGCTGCAATAAAGCCTTCAAAGCATTGAAAACAAACGTTTCGAAACAGCAATACCTGAAGACTGACCAGACTTTGATTCCTCGCAATGCAACTCAAGCCGGCAGGGCTGCCGTACGCCGCCTACCGCGGGCGGCGGGCCGCGGGCCGAATCACGCGATTGGCCCCGGTTGTGCGTTTCATTGCCCAATACGCTAAGTGCGGGTCGAAAATCAATTACTTTACGGGAGCGAAACGCCTGCGCTGTTTGAGATAGATATTGCAATTCCTGGCGACTGTCAATATTATTTTCTTACCAATTATCGCGACCACAAGGCACGCAACAAGCGGACTCCATCGACAAACGATACAGTCGCAATGTCGAACAAAACGCCCCTTAACCCGGAAAATGCAATCAGCATATCAGGCGGAATTCGATGAATCAAATACACGCTATGCGCGTCTTCGTCAGGGTTGCGGAATCGCAAAGCTTTCGCCGGGCGGCGCAACAACTCGACGTTTCGAATGCACTTGTGACCCGCTCGGTTGCGATGCTCGAAGCGCATCTCCATACCCGGCTCATCAACCGCACCACGCGCAATCTTTCGCTCACCGAAGCGGGCCTTCGCTATCTCGAGGGCTGCCGCAGCGTGCTCGAGGAGCTCGACCAGCTCGAACATGCGCTCGCGCATACCGAGCGCGAGCCGGGCGGCACGCTACGCGTGGCGGCGGCCAGCACGTTATCGCTCGTCACGCTCACGCCGCTCATCGACGGCTACAGGCGCCGCTATCCGCGTGTGAACGTGCGCCTCACGCTCGCCGAGCGGCAGATCGCGCTCATCGAAGACGGCTTCGACGTGGCCATCGTCGCGGCCTCGCCCGCGCGCAGCGGCCAGAGCGACGATACGGAGATCATCGAGCGTGCGCTCGGCGTGGCAACGTTCGTGCCATGCGCGTCGCCCGTCTGGATCGCCGAGCATGGCGAGCCAGGCACGCCCGCGCAGCTCGCGCGCCACGCGGCGGTGACGCTGCCGCCCGAAGCGCGCAGCGTCAGCTGGCAGTTCGCGAAGCCCGGCGAGCGTGCGCAACAGGTCACGCTGCGCCCCGCCTATGCGGTGAACAACATGCTGATGGTCAGGCACGCTGCGCTCGCGGGCATGGGCGTGGCGGTCGTGCCCGCGTCGCTCGTCGCCGACGACTTCGCCGCCGGGACGCTCATTCGCCTGTTGCCCGAATACGAGATCGACGACCCCGAGGCCCACATGTCGATCGCCTATCCGAACCGCCAGTATCTGCCCGCAAAAACGCTGCGCTTCATCGATTACGCCGTCGAGCATTTCCAGCATACGTGCGATGGCGTCGGCACCATGCCGGCCCCGCCTGCTACGCCCCCCACGGCCAATCCGACGGCGCTGCGGCCGATGAACGGCACGCTCGGCAGCCGTGCGGCGCTGCACGCGATGAGCGGCAGTTGAAGGCCGGCTGGGCACGCAGCCGGCAGCAGACCAGGCACTAACCCGGCACAGCCGGCCACTAATCGGCCACTAATCGGCCACTAATCGGCCACCAATCCGGCACGCGGCGCGCGGCGCAACGGTAGCCGAGCGCCGCTACTCCGCCCCCTGCGCCTCGTCTTGCCCGTCTTCGCCCAGACCCACGGCGCCGCACAGCTCGCGCAGCAGCGGCGCTTCGCGCTCATGCACTTCCACAGGCAGCCACATCGCGCCCGCCCATGCGAGATAGCGCGCGCGATGCTGACCGTTGCGAAATGCCACCACGCCCTCGTGCGCGAGGCCAAGCCACCCCGCGAGGCCGCCCGAACGCCGCTTCGCGATCGTCACGTAGGGCATCTGCGGCACCCGCTCGTTATGCGGGTCGAGAAACTCGCGGATGCCGCGCACCTTGCCCACATGCCAGTCGTCGACGGGCTTGAGCACGTAATCGGTGTCATCGCGGTCCGCGCAGACCAGCAGCTTGTGCAAGTCGACGATCACCACTTCGTGACGCGTGCCGTCGGTCGCGAAGACGCGCTTGAAGCGCACGTGGTCGTAGGGATGATGTGCCGGCAACGGCACGACCCAGAAGGGTCCGGACGCGGGCTGCAGTTGCGGTGACAGGATCGAAGGCATCTCGGTGAGCGTGGACAGGAGCGTCTGCGGCATGCGGAGGGCGCGTCTCTCGGCGTGGTGAAAAGCGGCCTAAGCTACGAGGGATTCGTGAATTTTTCGTGACCTATGCACCACGAATGCGCATGCCGTGCTCACATGAGGAAAGAAGCCGATGGACAACGCGAACCCCAGCCATGCCGCGAGCATCGAGACCTTTGGAAACCACGTGCGCATCGAAGCCCATGCTCATGTCGCAACTATCGTGCTCGACCGGTCCGAGCGCCGCAACGCCATCGACCGCCCGGTGGCCGAGGCGCTGGCCGCCGCCTTCACGCGCTTCGAAGCGAACCCGCAATGGCGAGCAGCGGTGCTGTTCGGCACGGGTGGCACGTTTTGCGCAGGCGCCGACCTGGGCGCGCTCAACGACGCCGCGCAGCGCAACGAAATCCACGCCGACGGCAGCGGCCCGGGCCCGCTCGGCCCCACGCGCATGGCGCTCGCCAAGCCCGCCATCGCCGCCATCGCGGGATACGCGGTCGCCGGCGGCCTCGAACTCGCGCTCCTGTGCGATCTGCGCGTCGTGGAAGAAGACGCCGTGCTCGGCGTGTTCTGCCGGCGCGTGGGCGTGCCGCTCATCGACGGCGGCACGGTGCGCCTGCCGCGCCTCATCGGCCTGTCGCGCGCGCTCGATCTGATCCTCACCGGGCGCGCCGTGGATGCGCAGGAAGCCCTCGCCTTCGGCCTCGCGAACCGCGTCGTCAAGCGTGGGACGGCACGCGAAGAAGCCGAGGCGCTCGCGGCGCAACTCGCGGCGTTCCCGCAGGCGGCCTTGCTCGCGGACCGTCGCTCGGCCTTTGAAAACAGCACCTTGGGAGACCTCGCCGAAGCGCTGCGCCGCGAAGGCGCAGGCGGCTATCGCGCGGTCATGGACGAAGGGCTCGGGCTTGCCGCGCGCTTCGCCGCGGGCGCGGGCCGCCACGGCAATCCGCTCGATGGCTGATTCTTGAAGTCTCTGCGCGAGCCGCTAAATTTAAATCTGACAGCCGATTCGACCGACTGCCTGCACCGCCCGCACCGCGCGCGTCGCCAGGGTCGTCCACGCCATCTGCTGCACGATGGAGCATTCCTTAGACGAGACGCCGCCGCGCGCGACCCATGATGCGGCATCAGGGGACCCGCCATGCCGACGGATCGAATCATCCGGTTCGCGGATTTCGAGCTCGACGTCGAGCGCTATCAGCTTCGGCGCGCGGGCGAAGAAGTGCGGCTGGAGCGGTTGCCGATGGATCTTCTGATCCTGCTCGCGTCTCGCCACGGCGAGTTGATCTCGCGCGCGGACATCGTCGAGCGGCTATGGCACGGCAATCCGTATCGCGACACCGAGAACGGCATCAACACGGCGATCCGCAAGATCCGCATCGCGCTCACCGACGACCCGGCGCGGCCGCGCCACCTCGTCACCGTGAAGGGCAAGGGCTACCGCCTCGACGGTGCAAGCTTCGCGAGCCCGTCGGACACCATGGCCATGGAGCCTGGCGGCACGCATAACGCCGTGCGCGTGCTGGTGCTGCCGTTTGCAAACCTCACGGGCGATGGCAAAGAGGAGTATCAGTGCAGCGCGCTCGCCGACGAAATCTCGGCCACGCTCGGCGCACTCGGCGCGGACCGTCTGCGCATGATCGCGCGCACCACCGCCGCACGGTATCGCGACACGGCCAAGAGCATCGGCGAGATCGCGCGCGAGCTCAAGCTCGACTATGTGCTCGAAGGCTCGTTCTCGCGCGAAGCGCACAAGGTGCGCATCCTCACGCGCCTGATCCGCTGCGCCGACGAAGTGCAGATCTGGAGCCGCGCACACGAGCCGGTTGCGCAGGGCGCGCTCGAGATCCTCAAGGAAGCCGCCGCGCTCGCACAGGAGCTCGCCTCCACGCTCTCCGAACAACAACGCTCCTTGCTTGCGCGGCGGTTGCCCGTGGACCCTGCCGCGCATGACGCCTATGTGCGCGGGCGCTACTTCTGGTACCGGCGCGTGCATTTCGATGCGGCGTTCAGCGCTCATCACGGCATCGACGGCGAAGACTTCGCGCGCAGCCGCGCCTATTTCGAGGCGGCGCTCGAGCATGATCCGAACTATGCGCTCGGTTATGCAGGGCTCTCGAATTACTACGGGGCATCGGTCGTGCACGGCCTGTTCGCGCCCGACGACGGCTGGCCCATCGCGCGCGCCCTCGCGCAAAGCGCGCTGGAACTCGACCCGGACCTGCCCGAAGCGCATCACGCGCTCGCCGCCGTGCGCTACTTCTTCGACTGGGACTGGTCGCGCGCCGAGGTGGGTTTCAAGGAGGCGTTGCGGCGCAATCCCAGCTATCCGGAGGCACACCGGCTCTACGCGCGACTGCTGCTCGCGGCGGGCCGCCACGCCGAAGGCCAGGTCGCGATGGCACGCGCCGAGAAGATCGACCCGCTCGCATTCCAGGGCTCGCGCGCCTTCGGCATGATCCTCGCGGGGCAGCATGCGCAAGTCGTGAGCGAGTATCTCGCGCCGGGCCACATGGAGCATTCGCCGCTCGTGTACCAGGTGCTGGCGACCGCCTTCGAAGTGAAGAAGCTCTTTGCGCAGGCCGTGGACGCCACCGTGGAAGCGCTCGAGCGCTGCAATCTGCAAGCGCGCTCGACGGCGGTGCGCGCGCATTGGGAAGCGGGCGGCTACGATGCGGTGCTGCACTGGTATCTGGAGGACCTGCTCGCGCGGCGGCGCCGGCAGTACACCTCGCCCTTGCTGATCGCCGAGACCTATGCGCGGCTCGCCCAGCCCAACGACATGTTCCAGTGGCTGGACGCGGCCCTCGCCGAGCGCAGCTCGCGCCTGTGCGAACTGCGCATGAATCCGTGGTTCCAGCCGTATCGCGCGAGCGGCCGCATGCGACGCATCGAACAACATATCGGCGGCGGAGAGGCGCATTGAAGCGCGTATGGGCGCTGTCACGTGCTTTTTGAGGGCGCATCGGTGACAACTCAAGCACGCCCGGACACGCAAAGGGCGCCTCGTGAGCGCCCTTTGCTCGTCCGGTGGCCGGCCCGGCCATGGTTTCGTTCGAGGTCTCCGTTCCCGTCCCAGTTGCCGTCTCAGTTGCCGTGATAGAGGTCGTTGTTCAGGCGGTCGCGCTCACCGGACTTGATGGAGCGCTCGAGATCCTGATACACCTGCGCGTGGCTCATCGTCATCGGCGCGCCCGCGGCGCTATTGCTCATGGGCGTGCCGCCCACGTCCTGCGAAGCCGACGGCGTGCCCTGTGACGGATCGGACGACGTATCGGCAAGCGCGAGTCCTGCGAAGAAAGCGGCCGAGCAGGCCACCGCGATGCGTACTGTGTTCAACGTGTTCATGTCATCGCTCCAGGAGGAAAGCGCATGCACCCCACCCGCCATGCGCGACGCGGACGAAGCCAGCTGTCTCGCCCGCAAGCTGAAGAACGGGCGCCCCGCCGGGAAATGCGCGCTGGATCGTAGACAGATGGTGCGGCGCGCCTGCGGGCCGCACCATGGACGCAACCTGAAGAAATCATCAAGGGCGCCCGCACCAGGGCAGTGTTGCGTAAGAAGAACGCAAGAAAAGCGTGCCGCATGCGGCGCGACGCATTTCAGTACAATCCCGGCTTGACTTTGGCGGCCTCGCGTTTGGCTCGCAATTGCCTCGTCGCTGCCCCGCGATTGGCCGATACGCCTGCGCATCATCACGCCGCACCTCATCACGTTCACCCCGCGCCCATGCCATTGCCCCTTCTTGCCCTTGCCGTCGCCGCGTTTGGTATCGGTACCACCGAGTTCGTCATCATGGGCCTCTTGCCCGACGTCGCGCGCGACTTGAGCGTGTCGATTCCGGCGGCGGGCATGCTCGTCTCGGCCT
>DATEJU010000525.1:0-2110 GCA_035277805.1 Paraburkholderia sp.
GCAGTTCAAGGGGCAGACGTTCCAGGGCTTCGTCACCGATCTGGGCGGGCGCACCTCGCACACCGCGATCGTCGCGCGCAGTCTCGGCATTCCGGCCGCCGTGGGCGTGCAGCAGGCGAGCGCGCTGATTCGCCAGGACGATCTCATCATCGTCGATGGCGATCACGGCGTCGTGATCGTCGACCCCGCGCCCATCGTGCTGGAGGAATACACCTACCGGCAAAGCGAGATGGCGCTCGAGCGGCGCAAGCTGCAGCGCCTGAAGTTCTCGCCCACGCAAACGCTGTGCGGCGCGAAGATCCAGCTCTACGCCAACATCGAGCTGCCCGAGGACGCCCAGGCGGCGCTCGACGCGGGCGCGACAGGCGTGGGCCTGTTCCGCACCGAGTTCCTGTTCATGAATCACAAGGACCGGTTGCCGGAGGAAGAGGAGCAGTTCGTCGCCTACCGCCGCGCGGCCGAGCTGATGAACGGGCTGCCCGTGACGATCCGCACGATCGACGTGGGCGCGGACAAGCCGCTCGATTCGATCGGCGGCGGCGACGGCTACGAGACCGCCGCCAACCCGGCGCTCGGCCTGCGCGCGATCCGCTGGAGTCTTTCCGAGCCGCAGATGTTCCTCACGCAGTTGCGCGCGATCCTGCGCGCGTCGGCGTTCGGCACGGTCAAGATCCTGGTCCCGATGCTCGCGCACGCGCAGCAGATCGACCAGACGCTCGACCTGATCCGCGAGGCCAAGCGCCAGCTCGACGACGCGGGGCTCGCCTACGACCCGAACGTGCAAGTGGGCGCGATGATCGAGATCCCGGCGGCGGCGCTCGCGCTGCCGATGTTCCTGCGGCGCCTCGATTTCCTCTCGATCGGCACCAACGACCTGATCCAGTACACGCTCGCGATCGACCGCGCCGACAACGCCGTTGCCGATCTCTATGACCCACTGCACCCGGCGGTGCTGCAGTTGATCGCGCACACGCTGCGCGAAGCGAAGCGCGTGGGCGTGCCGGTTTCCGTTTGCGGGGAGATGGCGGGCGATCCGCAGCTCACGCGCTTGCTGCTCGGCATGGGGCTCACCGAATTCTCGATGCATCCGAGTCAGCTGCTCGTGGTGAAGCAGGAAATCCTGCGCTCGCAGTTGAAGTCGCTGGAGAAGCCCGTGGCCGAGGTGCTCGCCGCCTATGAGCCCGAGGAGCTGGAGGCGGCGCTCGGACGCCTCGCGCTCGCGTAGCTGGACTTTGGCCGTTGCAAGCCACGCGCAACAAGAAAAAGCCCCGGTGCGGTTCGCATCGGGGCTTTTTGCCGTCCGGCGCCCGCAGCGCGCTCAGGTGTGCCGCTCGCCGCAGACCAGGCAGTCGGGCTGGCGCGCCACGCGCATCGTGTTCCACTCCATGCGCAGCGAGTCGAGCATCATCAGCCGGCCAACGAGCGTTGTACCGATGCCGCCGATCACGCGCAGCGCCTCGGCGGCCTGCATCGCGCCGATGATGCCCACCGTGGGCGCGAACACGCCCATCGTCGAGCATGCCACTTCCTCGAAGGGTTGATCCTCGGGGAACACGCAGGCGTAGCAGGGCGAGGCCGCGTCGCGGAAGTCGAACGTGCTGATCTGCCCGTCGAAGCGCAGCGCCGCACCCGAGACGAGCGGCACGCCATGCTTCACGCACGCGCGGTTGATGGCGTGGCGCGTGGCGAAGTTATCGGTGCAGTCGAGCACGACGCTCGCGCCCGGCACGTGCGCGTCGAGCCATGCGTCGTCGATGCGCGCCTGCACGGCGTTGACCTTCACCTCGGGATTCAGGCGCGCGATCGCATCGCGGCCCGACGCGACCTTCGCGTGACCCACCGACGCCGTCTCGTGCATGATCTGCCGCTGCAGGTTGGTGAGGTCGACCGTGTCGTTGTCGACGAGCGTGAGCGTGCCCACGCCCGAGGCCGCGAGATACATGGCCGCAGGCGAGCCGAGGCCGCCCGCGCCGATCACGAGCGCATGCGCCTCGAGAAAGCGCTGCTGCGCCTCGATGCCGATCTCGTCGACGAGGATATGGCGGGAATAGCGGAGGAGTTGGTCGTCGTTCATCGCGATGCGCACGGTGCTTGGGCGCTGCGATGGGCT
>DATEJU010000526.1:0-7217 GCA_035277805.1 Paraburkholderia sp.
CTGCAGGACACCGGCTTCGCCCCGCGCGACGCCGCCGAGCCATCGCTCGAGCACGCGCCGGTCGAGGGCGCGCTCGGCTACGTGGCGGCGAGCGCGAGCCCGCTCGCGATCTGCCCGCTCGAAGACCTGCTCGGTCTCGCCGATCAACCGAACCTGCCGGGCTCGATCGACGAGCATCCGAACTGGCGCCGGCGCCTCGCGCTGCCCGTCGACGCCTTGTTCGCCGATCCCGCGTTCGCGGCGCGCGTGCGGACCGTCGTGCGCGCGCGCGCGATGGCCGATGAAGCAGTTGGCGAACCTGGCGGTAAAACAGGCGGTGAAGCAGACGGTGTTGCCAGCACCCGCTCCGGCGGATCAAGCAACCCCGGCAGCTCCGGCAGCTCCGGCAGCTCCGGCGGCCCCGCCAGCCCAGGCGGCACGCTGGCCGCGCCCGCCGCGTCCTCCCCTCGGCCCGTGCCATGACACGCCCGCGCGCCACGCTGCGTCTGCAGCTTCATCAGGGCTTCACGTTCGACGACGCGCTGGCGCAGCTCGACTATTTCGCCGCGCTCGGCGTGAGCCATCTCTATCTCTCGCCCATCACGGCCTCGCAGCCCGGCTCGATGCACGGCTACGACACGGTCGACTACGGTGCGGTGAGCGAGGAACGGGGCGGCGAGGCAGCGCTGCGGCGCCTCGCCGACGCACTGCATGCGCGCGGCATGGGCCTCGTCGTGGATCTCGTGCCCAACCACATGGGCGTGGGCGGCGCGCACAACGCGTGGTGGCTCGACATTCTCGAATGGGGGCGCCACAGCGCATTCGCGCGCCACTTCGACGTGGACTGGCACTCGCCGGACCCGGTGCTGCGCGGCAAGGTGCTGATGCCGTTCCTCGGCGCGCAATACGGCGACGAGCTCGCGGCGGGCCGCATCGCGCTGAAGTTCGACGCGGCGCTCGCGCGCTTTTGCGTGCAATACGGTCCGCACGTCTGCCCGATCTGCCCGACCGATTACGCGGCGCTGCTGCAGTCGGCCAATCATGCCGATCTCGATGCGCTCGCCACGCCGTTCCAGGGCCTCACCACGCAGCCCGACGATCAGGCGCGCGCCGCCGCCGCGCGCGACGCGCTGCGCGCCTTCGCCGAGCGCGAAGGCACCGGCGCCATCGAAACGGCTCTGCAGTCCTGGTCGGGCGCCGATCCGGCCACGCGCGAGCGCCTGCATCGACTTCTGGAGCGCCAGCACTTCCGGCTTGCGTGGTGGCGCACCGCCACGGAGGAAGTGAACTGGCGGCGCTTCTTCGACGTGAGCGCGCTCGCCGGCGTGCGGGTGGAACGCCACGACGTGTTCGAGGCCGTGCACAAGCTCGTGTTCCGCCTCTACGCCGAGGGCGTAATCGACGGCCTGCGTATCGATCACATCGACGGACTCGCCGACCCGCGCGAGTATTGCGAGCGGTTGCGTCAACGGCTCGTTTCGTTGCGAGCGCAACCACCATTTATCGTGGTCGAAAAGATTCTCGCGCACGGCGAGACGCTGCGCGAAGACTGGCCCGTGCAAGGCACGACCGGCTACGACTTCATGAACGACGTGGGCGCCCTGCTGCACGACCCCGCGGGTGCCGCGCCGCTCGCCGAGACCTGGGCCGCGATCTCGGGACAGGACGTGCCGTTCGCGCGCGTGGCGCTCGACGCACGCCGCGAGGTGCTGGCCGCGTATCTCGCGGCGGAGCTCGATCACGCGGCGCGCGCGCTGCATCGCATTGCCCGCGAGCAGCCCGTCACGCGCGACTTCACCTACGCGAGCGTGCACCGCGTGGTGGCACAGCTTGCCATGCACTTTCCGGTCTATCGCATCTATCCGGCCAATGGACTGCGCGGCCCGACGGACAACACCTGGTTCGATCTCGCGCTGCAAGCGGCCCGCCAGGCACTGCCGCGCGCGAACCTGGCAGCGCTCGATCAAGTCGATGCGTGGCTCGGCGGCGCGCGCGCGCCGGATGCCGAGAGCGGCTACGCTGCGAAGCCCCAGCGCGCGGCACAGACGAGCGTGAACACCGCTGCTGGCACGCCCGGCGCCAGTCCCGCCGCCGGTTCCGCCGCCGGCACGGCAAAGCACGCCGCGCAGAACCCGTCCGCGGCGCCGCTGAGCCACGCGCTCATCGCCCAGCGCACGGCACTCACGCTTTTCTCGCAACTCACCGCGCCGCTCGCGGCGAAGGCGACCGAGGACACGGCGCTCTACCGCTACGGCAGACTGCTTTCGCGCAACGAAGTGGGCGCGGACCCGGACGACTTCACGCGCAGCGTCGAGGACTTCCATGCAGCAAATGCGCTGCGCCAGCGCCGCTTCCCCTGCGCCTTGCTCGCCACGGCCACGCACGACCACAAGCGCGGCGAAGACGTGCGGGCACGGCTTGCGGTGCTCAGCGAGATCGCCCCCGAATGGAGCGCGACACTGCGCGCCTGGTCCACGCTGAACCAGCCGCATCGGCGCAACGACACGACGCCGTCGTCATCGTCGGGTGCCGTGGCGGGGGAATGGGCGCCCGGCCCGGCCGCCGAGGCGATGCTCTATCAGACGCTCGTGGGCTGCTGGCCGCCCGGGCTCGACGCCGGCGACGAAGCGCGCGTACGCGAGCTGGCCGAACGGGTCGCGCAATGGCAATTGAAAGCGCTGCGCGAGGCGAAGCTGCGCACCAACTGGCTCGCGCCTGACGAAAGCTACGAATCGGACTGCCAGGCATTTCTCTTCGACATCCTCGCGCCGCAGCGGCTCGACGGGTTCCTGCAGGCGCTCGCCACCTTCGTGGCGCGCATCGCGCCGGCGGGCGCGGTGAATGCGCTGCTGCAGACCGCGCTGCGCCTGACCTCGCCCGGCGTGCCCGACCTCTATCAGGGCACGGAGCTATGGGACTTCAGCCTCGTCGATCCCGACAACCGCAGGCCCGTGGATTTTGCGTTGCGTGCGGCGGCACTCGATAAAGGCGTGCCCGCCGCCAAGCTTGCGCACTGGCGCGACGCGCACGTAAAGCAGGCCGTCATCGCGCGCCTGCTCGCGCTGCGCGCTCGCGCGCCGGAGTTGCTGCGCGACGGCGAATACTGGCCACTGGAAGTGCGCGGTGCGCAGGCGGCCCACGTGATTGCCTTCGCGCGCCGGCACGGCAACGCGTGGGCTGTCGTGATCGGCACGCGGCATGCGGCGGCGCTGCTGGAAGGCGACCTGCCGCGCGTCGAGCCCGCGCGCTGGGACGATACGGCGGTCGTGCTGCCGAAGGCGTGCCCGGCAGGGGATCTGCACGACTGGCTGAGCGGCGCGACTCGCGCCGCAACGCGGCATGATCAGGAGAACGTGCTATCTCTGCGCGACGCGTTGAGCGCGCTGCCTGTCGCGGTGCTGTCGAATCTCGCGCCAACGTGAGCCGCGCCGCGCGGGTGGCGCATATCGGGCGGCGCCTGAATCCGGTATCAAGCATGCATCGGGCGCGCTCAAGCAACGTCAAGCAACATCAAGCGACATCAACCGCCCTCGTCCTCCAGATCCTTCGGGTACACGCGCACGAGCACGATGCGCGGCCCCTTCATTTTCTTCACGACAATGTCGAAGCGGTCGAACTCCACGCGCCGCCCCTCGGTGGGCAGATCGTTGAGCGCATGAATCACGAGGCCGCCCACCGACTCCGCGCGCCCTTCGTCAATATCGATGCCGAGCGCCTGCTCCAGCGACACCACGGGCAGGCTGCCGCGCCCCATCAGCGTCCCGTCGTCCATGAGGGTCCAGTCGGTGTCGGCCTGATGGAATTCGTCGTGGATCTGGCCCACCAGCGCGCCAAGCAGATTGTCGAGCGTGAGGAAGCCGCTCGGCCGCATGCCCTTGCGCCCGACCAGCGCGAAGTGCGGCGCGCCCTTGCGAAAGCGCCGAAACAGCGCGAGCGCCGGCGTCTCGGGCTTCACGTACTGCACGGGGCGCACGAACTTGCCGAGGTCGTCGAGCGCGTGGCCCGCCTCGCGCGCGAGCAGCAGATCCTTCAGATGGATGAGGCCCGCCACGCGCTCGCCCGAAGCATCCTCGAAGAGCGGATAGCGGCTGAAGCGATGGCGCGCGACGATCTGCATGTTCTCTCGCAGCGGCAGGTCGCGGCGCAGGCCCACCATCTCGTGCGCGGGGCGCATGAGGTCCGAGACGCTCAGCCGCGAGAAGTCCAGCGAATGTGCGAGCGCGTTCCATTCGTCGGCGCTGTAGTTGCTTGCCGTGCTTCCCGTGCTTGCGGCGCTCGTCCTGCGCGAGGCGTTCATGGCGCGACCCGCGGAGCCGTTGGCGCGCACCACACGGCCTGACGCGGCATGAGCGTTCGCGAGCATGCGCGCATCGGCTTGCGCACGCGCCTCGGCCTGCGCCGCGGCGCGGCGGCTGCGCAGGATCAGCTTGAGCTCGTCGGTCGAGTAATGCGCCTCGGTGCCATGTTCCGACGAAAGGCCAGCCAGTCGCAGCACGGCATTCGCGCTCGAATTGAGTGCCCAGATGGCTGGATACATCGTCCAGTAAAAGCCGTACAGCGGCGCGGCGGCCCATAGCGAAATCTTCTCGGCTTCGCGAATCGCGAGCGACTTGGGCGCGAGCTCGCCCACCACGATGTGCAGAAACGAGATCACGGTGAAGGCGAACACGAGCGAGATGCCGTGGATCAGCTCCGGCGAGCGTACGCTCAACAGGTCGAAGACCGGTTCGAGCAACTGCGCGAAGGCCGGCTCGCCGATCCAGCCAAGGCCGAGCGAAGCGAGCGTGATGCCGAGCTGGCACGCGGAAAGATAGGCGTCGAGCCGACCGTGAACCTTGGCGAGCAGACGCCCGCGCAAGCCGTGCTCTGTCGCCAGGCTTTGCACGCGCGTTGCGCGCAGCTTGACGAGTCCGAACTCCGCCGCGACGAAGAAACCGTTGAGGGCAACGAGCAACAGCGCGCCGGCGAGAGCGATAACCTGAATCAAGAGAGGGGGCTCCGAAAAAAACGAAGCGCTCAGTATAAAGGTGAAAGAAGCTTGTAAGACGCGGACGGGCCGGACGGGCTGCCTGCCCGGCGAGGCCTGCGCGCGATGCGCGTGCGGCCCGCGCCTGTAGTGGGCCGGCGCATGCATGGCCTTGCCATGCGCGCGGGCCGCTCAGGTGCGGCTCAAAAGCGGCGCGAGTGCAGCCGGTGCGAAAGTGCGTGCGAGCGCCATTCAGGGCCGCTCAGCTCCCACTCAACTCCTACTCAGGTCCCACTAATCGGCACGTTCAGCGCGAGCATAGCCGCCTCGCCCTCCACGAGCGGCCGCGCCTCGAAGCGCCCGCCGTGCGCCTCGGCCACGCGTTGACACAACGCCAGCACCCACGGAGCGCGGCCCGCCTCCTGCGGCTCGCGTGCCTGAACGCGAGCGAACGGTTCGAGCAGGTGCGGCAGCGCCTCGTCGGCGAGCGCCTCGTGGCTCGCCTGCCAATGCACCTCGAATTGGACAGCCGTGGCCGTGACGCTCACGTCGAGCGAGACCGCCGCGCCCGCCGCGCTCGCCTCGGTGGCGAACGCCAGCATGAGCCAGAGCGCCTGCCCGATGCGCTCGCGCTCGGCGTCGAGCGGCGCGCCGGTTGGCGTGCCGTGCACGGCGAGGCTCACGCCGCGTGCGTCGGCGAGTGCGCGGCGCGCCTCGTCCACGGTCTCGCCGATGAGTGCATCGAGCGCGAACGGCGCGCGCTCGATGCGCAGCCTGCGCGTCTCGGCGCGCGTCGTATCGACGAGCGTTTCGAGCAATTGCACCTGCTGCTCGACGCCCGTGCGGATGCCCGCGAGCGCGCGCTGCGCGGAGGCGTCGGCGCCGTCGATCTTGCGCTCGAGCACGTAGGCCCAGCTATGGATTGCGTTCAGCGGACTGCGCAAGTCGTGCGATACGCGCGAGAGCACGTGGTCGCGCATGAACAGCGCGGCTTCGGCGCACAGTCGTGCCGTGCGTTCGGTCGGGGTGGGTGATGTGGACGCCATCGAATTCCTCTTCTTTCGCCCGCCTGGGGCGGGCCGGCCCCATTATAGGCAGCGGCGCCAACAGCAGTGACATTGCGATGACGGCATTGCGCGCCGTGCGCCTGTCTGCCCCGGCTCGCGCCGCCGGACGCCGAAGCGCGCGCATGCGGCGTGCCCACGCCGGGTTCGCTCAGCGCCTACAATAGCGTTTTTCCCTTTTCCGACTCAGGAGTGTTCCATGTCTACCGTGACCACCGCATCCGGCCTCAAGTACGAGGACCTGACCGAAGGCACCGGCGCCGAGGCGAAGGCAGGCCAGACCGTCAGCGTGCATTACACCGGCTGGCTGACGGACGGCCAGAAGTTCGATTCGAGCAAGGACCGCAACGACCCGTTCGCCTTCGTGCTGGGCGGCGGGATGGTCATCAAGGGCTGGGATGAAGGCGTGCAAGGCATGAAGGTGGGCGGCGTGCGCAAGCTCACGATCCCGCCGCAACTCGGCTACGGCGTGCGCGGCGCGGGCGGCGTGATTCCGCCGAACGCCACGCTCGTGTTCGAAGTGGAACTGCTCGAGGTCTGAGCGTCAGCGCTCGGGCGCGCCGCCACATCGCACTCCATGCATCGTTCGCCATGAACTCGCATCACCGCACTCCCGTCACCGCGCCCGGCGTCGCATTGCGCTGCTACGGCGCAATCGAGGAAACCGATCTGCACGACTTTCATCAGATCGTGCTGGGACTCGACGGCGAGATGGAGATGACGGTGGAGGGTGTCGGCGAGCGCATCGACCCGAGCTCGGCCTGGCTGATTCCGGCCGGCGCGCGGCACGACTATGCGGGCATCGGCGAGAACCGCCAGCTCGTGCTGGACTTGCCCGCCGCCGCGCTCGCGGTGCCCGAGCGGCTCTTCGATACGGCGCGCGCCGTGCGCATCGACCCCACGCTCACGCAGCTCGTACGCGAGATCGCTAAGCGCGCCGCACTGGCCGAGCGCCCCTCCGGCACGAGCGAGCGCGCCGATATGATGCGCACACGGCGCTTTCATTGGGACGCGTCGGCGCAACTGTGCGCGGCCGTGCTCGCGCAGACGGGCATCGCCGGCAACGCAGCCTTCGAAGCCGCGGCGGGCCTCGACTTCGCCCGCATCGACCGCTGGCTGCGCGCGCATCTCGCGGAGCCGCTGCGCATCGCCGATCTGGCCGCGCATTGCGGCTTCGGCATGCGGCGCTTTCATCAGCTCTTTATCGA
>DATEJU010000527.1:0-5419 GCA_035277805.1 Paraburkholderia sp.
TTCCTGCACGCAGAGCACGTCGGCGTTCTGCTCGCCGAACCATTCGAAGAAGCCCTTCTTCGCCGCGGAGCGGATGCCATTGAGGTTCGCAGTGATCACACGCAGCATGTCTTCAGTCCTTTTGATTTGCGCGGGTTGGGGTTTGTGCCGCCTCGAAGCGTCACTCGATCTTCACGCCCTTGAGCTCGGCCTTGGCGGGCGGAAATTCGAGCTTGAGTCCGTCCATCAGGCGCAGCAGCAGCTCGGCCACCATCACGTTGCGATGGGTCTTCGAGTCGGCGGGAATCACATACCAGGGCGCAATCTCCGTCGACGTAGCCGCGAGCGCGTCGCGATATGCCTCCTGGTAGGCGTCCCAGTGCTGGCGCGCCTCGAGGTCGGAAAGATCGAATTTCCAGTGCCGGGTCGGATCGTCGATGCGCGCCTGAAGGCGGCGGCGCTGCTCGTCTTTCGAGATGTGCAGCCAGCACTTGATGATGGTCGTGCCGTTCTCCGCGAGCATCTGCTCGAAGTCGCGGATTTGCCGGTAGCGGCGCTCGCACTCGTCCTTGTCGATCTGGCCCGTCACGCGCGGCACGAGCACATCTTCGTAGTGACTGCGGTTGAAGATGGCCAGCTCGCCCGCACCCGGCACCTGCATGTGCACGCGCCAGAGGAAGTCGTGCGCCGCCTCGATGGGCGTGGGCGCGCGAAACGGCACGATGCGCAGGCCGAGCGGATCGACTTCGTGGAACACGCCGCGGATGGTGCCGTCCTTGCCGCTCGTATCCATGCCCTGAAGCACCAGCAGCACGCGATGGCGACGCTGCGCATGCAGGCGCTCCTGCTGCACGTCGAGCCTGCCGCCGATTTCCGCGAGACGCTCGCGGTCGCCATCCTTGCTGCCGGTCGAGAACGGCTTCGCAGCCGGGTCGATCGCCTCGGGCGAGAACTTGTCCGTTTTCTTGTCGCCGAAATACGGCACGCGGTAAGCGTCGAGACTCGGGGACTTCGCCATGCGTCGTTCTCCACTTGATTGCGGGGATCCTGAAACGGCGAGGCGACGCCGCACGCCATGCGCGGCGCCGCCCCAAGGGCCGGTTCGCTACAACAGGCTCAGGATGCCCGACAAAAGCGCCAACCCGGTCCGATCAGCCCAGCTTCTTTTTCAGCAGCTCGTTGACCTGCTGCGGGTTGGCCTTGCCCTTGGTGGCCTTCATCGCCTGGCCGATCAGCGCGTTGAACGCCTTTTCCTTGCCGGCGCGGAATTCCTCGACCGACTTCTGGTTCGCGGCGAGCACTTCGTCGATGATCGCTTCGAGCGCGCCGGTGTCCGAAATCTGCTTGAGGCCCTTCGCTTCGATGATGCGGTCCACCGCGGCTTCGTCCGTGGCCTTCTCGTCCCACATCGCCTGGAACACTTCCTTGGCGATCTTGTTCGAGATCGTGCCGTCGGCGATGCGCTGGATCAGCAGCGCAAACTGCGCGGCCGACACCGGCGAGGCGTCGATGTCGAGGCCTTCGCGGTTCAGTTGCGACGACACTTCGCCCATCAGCCAGTTCGCGACGGCCTTCGCCTGAGCGGCACCCGTCTTCGCCACGGCCGCTTCGAAATACACAGCCATCGCCTTGCTCGACGTGAGCACGTTCGCGTCGTACGGCGTCACGCCGTACTGCTCGACGAAGCGCGTCTGCATGGTCGCGGGCAGCTCGGGCATCGCACCCTTCACCCGCTCGATCCACGCCGCGTCGATCATGAGCGGCATCAGATCGGGATCGGGGAAATAGCGGTAATCGTGCGCATCTTCCTTGCTGCGCATCGAGCGCGTCTCGCGCTTGTCCGGGTCATACAGACGCGTCTCCTGCACGACGGTGCCGCCGTCTTCGATCAGCTCGATCTGGCGGCGCACTTCGTACTGGATCGCTTCTTCGAGGAAGCGAAACGAGTTCAGGTTCTTGATCTCGGCGCGCGTGCCGAATTCCTTCTGGCCGACCGGGCGCACGGAGACGTTCGCGTCGCAGCGGAACGAGCCCTCCTGCATGTTGCCGTCGCAAATACCGAGCCAGACGACGAGCGTGTGCAGCGCCTTTGCATACGCAACGGCTTCCGCGGCGCTGCGCATTTCAGGTTCCGTAACAATTTCGAGCAGCGGCGTGCCGGCGCGGTTCAGGTCGATGCCGGTCATGCCCGCGAAGTCTTCGTGCAGCGACTTGCCCGCATCTTCTTCCAGGTGCGCGCGCGTGAGATTGATGGTCTTCTCGTACGCTTGCTTGCTGGCCTTCTCGTTGGCCGGCACCTGGATCGTGATCTGCCCGCCCTGCACGACCGGAATCTCGTACTGGCTGATCTGATAGCCCTTCGGCAGGTCCGGATAGAAGTAATTCTTGCGCGCGAAGATGCTGCGCGGCGCGACTGTCGCGTCGATCGCGAGACCGAAGCGGATCGCGCGCTCGACGGCGCCGCGGTTCATCACCGGCAGCACGCCCGGCAGCGCGAGATCGACGGGGCAGGCCTGCGTGTTGGGCGCGGCGCCGAACTGCGTCGATGCGCCCGAGAAGATCTTCGACGCCGTCGACAACTGCGCGTGCGTTTCAAGACCGATAACCACTTCCCACTGTGTTGCCATGTTCACACCCCTGCCGGCGCCTTGCGATGCCAGTCGGTCGCGCGCTGGAAGGCGTCGGCGACCTGCAGCATGCGGGCCTCGTTGAAATAGTTGCCGACGATCTGCAGACCGACGGGACGCTGTGCGTTCGCCCCCGCGCCGAAGCCGCACGGCACGCTCATGCCGGGCAGGCCCGCGAGGCTCGTGGAGAGCGTGTAGATGTCCGCGAGATACATCTGCAGCGGATCGTCGCCCTTCGCGCCGAGGTCCCATGCCACGCTCGGTGCGACCGGCCCCATGATGACGTCGCACTGCTTGAACGCTTCCTGGAAGTCTTGCGCGATGATGCGGCGGATCTTCTGCGCCTGCAGGTAGTAGGCGTCGTAGTAGCCGTGCGAGAGCACGTAGGTGCCCACGAGAATGCGGCGCTTCACTTCGGGGCCGAAACCCTCGGCGCGCGACTTCTTGTACATGTCGAGCAGGTCGGTGTACTCGGCCGCGCGATGGCCGTAGCGCACGCCGTCGAAGCGCGAGAGGTTCGACGAGGCTTCCGCCGGCGCGATCACGTAATAGACGGGGATCGAGAGCTCCGTCTTCGGCAGCGTGACGTCCACGAGCGTGGCGCCGAGCGACTCGTACGCCTTCAACGCGGCGTCGATGGCGGCGCGCACGTCGTCGGCGAGGCCCGCGCCGAAGTATTCCTTCGGCAAGCCGATGCGCAGGCCCGCGAGCGGCTTGTCGGCCGTTGCGCTCGCACTCCACGTCTCGCCGAGATGGCGCGCGTAGTCTTCGTCGTCGCGCGTGAGGCTCGTGGAGTCGCGCTCGTCGAAGCCCGCCATCGCGTTGAGCAGGAGCGCGCAGTCGGCGGCGCTCTGCGCGAACGGGCCGCCCTGGTCCAGCGACGAAGCGAACGCGATCATGCCATAGCGCGACACGCGGCCATACGTCGGCTTGATGCCCGTCACGCCCGTGAACGACGCGGGCTGGCGAATCGAGCCGCCCGTGTCGGTGCCGGTTGCGGCAGGCGCGAGGCGCGCGGCCACGGCCGCGGCCGAGCCGCCCGACGAGCCGCCGGGCACGGCCCGCTTGTCCCACGGGTTCTTCACGGCGCCGAAGTGCGAGTTCTCGTTGGACGAGCCCATCGCGAATTCGTCCATGTTGGTCTTGCCGAGGCAGACCATGCCCGCGCGCTCGAGGCGCTCGACGACGGTCGCGTCGAACGGACTCACATAGTTTGCAAGCATCTTCGAGCCGGCGGTCGAGCGCCAGCCGCGCGTGACGAACACGTCCTTGTGCGCGAGCGGAATGCCGGCGAGCGGGCCCGCGTGGCCCGAGTGCAGGAGCGCGTCGGCGGCCTTGGCCTGCGCGAGCGTCAATTCGGCATTGACGTCGACGAAGGCGTTCAAATCTTGATGCGCCTCAATCCGACCCAAATAATGCTGGGCCAGTTCGACGGCGGAGCATGCCTTCGCGGCCAGTGCGGCGCGCAGTTCGGTCAAGCTTTTGTCATGCATTGCGTGATTCCTGGAAGAACGTAACGGCGCGCCCACAACCATCGCGCCGCCGGGAGCGCCTCGCGCGCGAGTGCGGCTGCGCCGCGCCGGATTCGGGTTTCCGCATTCCGGAAGTTAAAGTCATATGACTCGAACTTCATCGAAAATGACGGGAAATACGCGTGTGTTTACTCAATCACGCGCGGCACGAGGTAAAGTCCGTCCTGCACCGCGGGCGCGGGGCGCTGGAAGGCGTCGCGGTCCACGGTTTCGGTCACCGCGTCCTCGCGCAGTCGCAGCGCGACGTCTTCGATCTGCTCGATCGGATGCGCGAGCGGCGCGATGCCCGTGGTGTCCACGGCCTGCATCTGCTCGACGAGCCCGAAAAAGTTATTCAGGCACTCGAGCGTATTGCCGGCCTCGGCTTCGGCCAGTTCGAGGCGCGCGAGATGCGCGATGCGCTTCACATCGGTCAGGGTCAGGGCCATGCGGTCACCGGAAAAAATTGAGGCTGAGGCAGCGCGGAAAATCGGTGCTGCAACAGCGGTTTATCGCACCGGATCCGTGGGTGGAAGAAAGCTTCGACCAAGTCAAAAACTGCCCTTCGGATCCTGCAAAACAGGCAAAATTATAAGGTATCATTACGCGTTCGACTCAAACCCGGACCGCCTTGCGCCCGCCTTTCAACCCTGATCGCAGCAATGTGCGCTCAGGCGGCGCTCAGCGTGGCCGACTCCGGTAACCATTCCCGCAGTTTCAGGCTCCTCGCGGCGGCGCTTTCCGCCCGTCCTGAGGCTGTTATTTTTTCCGCTGCCGTCCCGTGACCCGCTCGTCCCAAGGTCGGCCACAAGCGAGACAGGATTTTTGAATGTTCGGTTTTCTGCGTAGCTATTTCTCCAACGATCTCGCGATCGACCTCGGCACCGCCAACACCCTGATCTATATGCGCGGCAAGGGCATCGTTCTCGACGAGCCCTCGGTCGTGTCCATCCGCCAGGAAGGCGGCCCGAACGGCAAGAAGACGATTCAGGCGGTCGGCAAGGAAGCCAAGCAGATGCTCGGCAAGGTGCCCGGCAACATCGAGGCCATCCGCCCGATGAAGGACGGCGTGATCGCCGACTTCACCGTGACCGAGCAGATGATCAAGCAGTTCATCAAGACTGCACACGAATCGCGCATGTTCTCGCCGTCGCCGCGCATCATCATCTGCGTGCCGTGCGGCTCCACGCAAGTCGAGCGCCGCGCGATCAAGGAAGCCGCGCACGGCGCCGGCGCCTCGCAGGTCTATCTGATCGAAGAACCCATGGCCGCGGCCATCGGCGCGGGCCTGCCGGTTTCGGA
>DATEJU010000528.1:0-6610 GCA_035277805.1 Paraburkholderia sp.
GCGAAAAATCGAAGGCTTCGTGCGCCATGGTACGCGAAGCCTTCATCGTACGTGCTAGCTCTCGCGACCGCTCGAGAGGTCCGAGGTACACCATATAACGGCCAGTCGACTGGGAGCATTTGAGCGGCAGCTATGGGTCGATAAGCGCCTTTCCCAGGAGATCTGCGAAGCGCTTCTTCGCAGGTGATCGACGAAAGGGCGAAGATTCAAACCAAACTGCATTTGTCGAACGTCAAGTCAATGTACCGCGCGCAATGCGCGGTGAATCGTTGCATCGCATTCCCCCCGTTTTCGGACGTATCCCATATCGCGCCCCTTGGCGTCGCGTGAATATCACCTAATAGGGCGGTATATCGCCTGTTCACGTTGCGCCGGTCGTGTTACCGAGCCGGTCGTTTTCGTCTACTTCGTGGAGGTATGGAAATGTCGGATCAGCAGAAGCGCAAAGGCACCCTGTACACATTTGCAACCATCGGTGCACGCACCACGCGCGGTGGCTACGTCACCAAGGCTTCATCCGAGCTCGTCATCTGCAACCTGCGCGTCGCACTTGTTGGCGATATCGTCACCTATTCCGACGGGGGCGAAGCAGCAGTTAAAGACGGCTCAGGCTCACTGAGTTACGACTGCGATGAATGCTTTGCCCTTGTAGGCAGCAACCTGAGCAACGGTGACAAAATCGTCTTTACCCCTTGGGAAGACGAACAATCCGGCATATTCGTCGCTGAAGGCGAAAAGCCTCAAGGTTTCTTCGATCCGTCATTTGTACAGCCTCCGCATGTACCAGGAGAACGCTTCGCGCTCTTTGGCTCGACGACAGCACGCGGCGGAGTGTTGCGCGAACCCGGCGGCGAATGGAACGTCGACGGCGAGCGCGTGAAAGTCGGTGTTATCGGCGACAACGTTTATTACGCGAATGGTACGACGGCGCGAATCATTAGCGGCCTTACGATAAAGACGAATCGCAAGCTCGCGCAATTTGCGTATGTGGGAAGCGTTCTGGATAACGACGACACAATCACCGATAGCCCTGAGCGCATCGGAACGGCTGGACTCGAAACCTGGGAGGTTGTAACCGAAGAACAGATCAAGCAAGAAAGCGAGGTCGCATGAGACGCGTATATTTAGGCGTCGGCGACAAGGCCGGCGAAGCGGTCATAACAGAGGGCTTGCCGAGCGTCACGTGTTCGAATCCGCCGCCGCGAGTCCATATCGCAACGCTCTACATGAAGACGTGGTGCGACGCCTGCAAACAGGAAGGTTACATCGCACCGCGCGGGCCACGCCACCCCGGCACTGGGCCGAACGGTCAGCGGTGGGCTCTCAGTGGCGATATCAACATTTGCGGTTGCTCACCGCCGCCCGAGTTTTACGCCGAGCGGAACATGGCGATGATATTTACCGCGCAAGAATCGACCGCTTTGACCGGCAAAGCCATTGCGGTTGCATCAACCGGTATTGCTTCCATGAGGGAATACGACGAACAGGTCTGCACCATAGGCGATCAAGCCGCGCTTGTCGGCTATCCGTACTTCGTCGAAACGCCAGCGGGCACGGTGTATAGCGGGCGCGTCGATTTGTGCGGGAAATTGCCCCGCGTGTACACCGATGACGCCGATAGTTACACGGTTCACTGGGGCGACGAAGCGCTCGCTATGCAAGCGGAGTACTCCGCATAAGCGCAACACGGAGAGCCGCGCCCAAGCCATGAGGATTTAGAGTTATGCCGAATAACAAAACTGTTGTACGTACAAACGACACGCCAGGCTCAATAAAGGAGGTTCAGCTAAAGGCTGTCACGTTCACCGAGCTTTGGGCGAACTATCCGAGTGGCAACCCATACGATGATCCCGCGTACACAAATCAATGTGCGATCCGCATGAGCGTTATGTTTCATCGCGTGGGAATCGGCATGAAGTCGTTTTCGTCCAAACTGGTGCGTCCTTCGTCGGGGCAAGCGACCATCGGCCGTATCATCCTCGATGGCAAGCCGACGGCAACGCGGGCAGACGAACTGGGCCAGTGGCTTAAACTTCAACCATTCGCGGGGTTGCCACAGGCCGAGGACATTACTGGTCCAGAATGGCAGTCGAAGGTCAAGGGGCGCACCGGCATCATCCAGTTTTCACGCTACTGGACTCGCGACGGGGAAGACGCGGATAGCGCAAGCGGCGGCCATATCGACCTGTGGAATGGATCGCGCCTGACGATCAGCGGGCCGGTAGATTCAATCGCAACCATTGGCCGCATGTTCGGTATGGACTCGCTTTTTGCCGGTTACTCGTTCGGCTATTCTGACTTGCGAAATTCAAAGCAGATTCTTTTTTGGGAGATCTGGTGAAAAAGCTGGCGGCGTTTGCGTTGTTCTCCGTCGCGGGCTGCATGACCGCAATAGCGGTCGTGCGCGTCCTGCTAGCCTTTGACAGCAATCCCGGATGCGGGTTGGATTGCCCGAGTCCTGACCTAAGTGCCGCTCTGCTGGCTGGCTTCGCAATCGTGCTGATTTTCCCAAGCATCGGGTTTGTGTTCACTCGGGGCAAACGTACTGGAGTATGCCGAACCGCTGTCGTTCTGGTCGCGTTAGTCTCTGCTGCATTACTCGCAACCGGTGTTCGTTACGCCATCGAGTTGCACGGTCGCTATCGAGACGCGGAAGCCGCAAGGCCCGTTGTCGCCGATTTCGATTTTATGTACATGGCAATCGCAACGCGTGATGTGCAGACGTATGCGAAAGCTGAAGGCGGCGCCGTGAAATCTACAAGCGTCATCCCGCAATGGCAACGCTGCGTGATCGACGGCGCGTCGTGCGACACGCAGCCGAGACAGGCACATATGCGTTGCAAGAGTGGTGTCGTGTACGTCAATGAACCGGACTGGAAGAATTTTTCTCTAATCCCGCGAGAGAATCTGCCGCGCGCTGTTGCAATGAAATCTATGAACCTTTGCGCGGCCGGCAACATACCCGAGCAGTAGACGCGCAATCGCGATGAAAAAGCGCGTAATCGCAATTGCGGCACTGGCGCTGTTCTATTTCTTCGTTACGCACCGCTCTGTTCCAGAGCCTATGATTGTGTTCGGAGCACATCTCCAAATGGCCGCTACGTTGCAGAGGAATGTACGCTCGACTGGAATCGAGGTGATAACCCCAAGTACGTCGGTCGCGTCTATGATGCCGCATCTGGCAAGTTGATCGCCCGGCAAACATTTCATACACCGGTGCCGGAGATAATGCGGGGGGCGATGACTATCTCCTGTTTCAGCGAGGCGGCGACGGCGACGGCTTGGTAAATCTTCCACTTTCGCGCTACGAGCGTATCAACGCAACATACTGACAGCTAACCCAGTGGCGAAAAAGAAAAGTCCATATTGCGTGAATGCAGAAGCGAGTGGCCACAATTGCATCCCGTCCATAGTCAGCACACCGTCACGGAGTCGGCCTCAACCCCACCGCCACCCTTCCCATCTGCTCGATCCCCCCATCGAACAATCGCGCGAAGTAAGGGATCAGATTGGGCATCATCAACTGAATCAGCAGCAAACCCACCAGCATCGTGAGCGCAAACCCAATCTGAAAGATCCCGATCTGCGGCGCGGCGCGATTCAGAATGCCAAGCGAAATATTAGTAATAAGCAGCGCCACCACCACAGGCAACGAAAGCAGCAAGCCGGCATTAAACACCGTCGCGCCCCAGCCCACGATCAACCTGTACCCATTCCCCGAAAGCACATTCGCCGAAACCGGCACGCTATGAAACGTCTCCACTAGCGCGGCAATCATCTGCAGATGCCCGTCGAAGACGAGAAACGCGAGCATCGCCATGATATTGAGCCACGACGAAAGCGCAGGCGTGGAAGTATTAGCCTGCGGATCGAAGAACGATGCAAAGCCGAGCCCCATCCCCAGCCCCATCAAATCGCCCGCCGCAGTCACCACAGCAAAAACGATCTGCATCGTAAAACCCAGCGCCGCGCCAATCAGAAACTGATTAACCAGAATCCACACGCCCTCGGCGGAAAACACCGTAACCTGCGGCATAGGGCTAAGCGTAGGCGCAACAATCAGCGTAGCGAACGCCGCGACGCCAATCTTCACGCGCGCAGGCACGGAGCGATGCCCAACCACCGGCGCCACGGCCACCAGCGCGAGAATACGCGTGAAGGGCCAGAGGAACGCGGTGAGCCAGAGATTGAGCTGCGCGTAGGTGACGGTGAACATCGTGTGAGCGTCGAAGAGCGCGCGAAAGCGCGCAAAAAAGCGTCGCGTACTGCTAACTAGCTGGCAAGCGAAGGAATGCTCGCGAAGATGCGATGCATGTAATCGAGCATCGTCGTCAGCATCCACGGCCCGGCGATCACGAGCGTCACCGCGATCGCGACGAGCTTGGGGATGAACGAGAGCGTGCTTTCATTGATCTGCGTCGCGGCCTGAAAGAGGCTCACCACGAGGCCCACCACGAGCGACACGAGCAACAGCGGCGCGGCCAGCAGCAGTGCCACATACATGGCTTCGTGCGACAGGGTCATGACGGTTTCGGGCGTCATAGCGAACTCCTCAGGTGAAGCTCTGCGCGAGCGAGCCGATCAGCAGTTGCCAGCCGTCCACGAGCACGAACAGCATGAGCTTGAACGGCAGCGAGATCGTTGCGGGCGACACCATCATCATGCCCATCGACATCAGCACGCTCGCCACCACCATGTCGATGATGAGAAACGGAATGAAGATCGTAAAGCCGATCTGGAATCCGGTCTTCAGCTCGCTCGTGACGAACGAGGGCACCAGCAGCGTGAGCGGCACGTCCTCGGGGCCTTGCATCGGCGCCGCGTGCGAGATGCGCGCGAAGAGCGCGAGGTCCGACTCGCGGGTCTGGCGCAGCATGAAAGTCTTGAAGGGCGCGACGCCGCGCGTGAGCGCTTCGTCCATCGAGATCGTGCCTGCGGCGAATGGCTTGTAGCCGTCGTTATACGCCTTGTCGAGCACGGGCGACATCACGAACAGCGTGAGGAACAGCGCGAGGCCCACGAGCACCTGGTTGGGCGGCGTGGTCGTCGTGCCGAGCGCCTGGCGCAACAGCGAAAGCACGATGATGATGCGCGTGAAGCTCGTCATCATCAGCACCATCGCGGGCAGGAACGACAGCATCGTGAGCAGCAGCATCGTCTGCACGCTCAGCGAATACGTGGTGCCGCCGTTGGGGCCCGGGCTCGTGTTGAAGGCGGGCAAGCCCTGTGGCTGAGCAGCGGCCTGTGCATGCGCGAGGTGCGGCAGCAGGAGCGCCAACGCGCCCGCGCCGAGCACCAGCGCGACGGGCCATGCCGCGCGCGAGAATTTCACGAGCGAAGAAGTCTGCGCACGAGCGCGAGCGTGGCCGTCCGCGAGCGCGTCATGGTGGGTGCTGCCGTGCATTTACTGCACTCCGCCGTCGTGACGCTTGAAACGTTTGCCTGCTTCGTGTTTCAGCGCGTCACGAAAGCGCTGTCCGAAGGTGCCTTGCAGGGTGGCGGGGCCGGTCGCAACACCGGCACCGGCGCTGGCACCGGCAGCGGCGGGCAGTTCGCCCGCGGGCATCGTGTGCAGGAGGCGCACGTTGCCGGGTGCGGCGCCCAGCACAAGCCAGGTGTCGCCGATCTCGACCACGGCCACGCGCTCCTTGCCGCCGAGCGAGGCGCCGCCTATGGTCTTCACGAGCGCGCTTTTCGGGCCGTGCTGGAGGCCGAGGCGCCGCGCGAGCCACGCGCAGCCGAACACCACGCTTATCACGAGCACGAGGCCGAACACGGTTTGCAGCACCGCGCCAAAGCCGAGCGAGGGCACCGCGCTGCCCGCGATCACCTCGGAGGCGCTCGATGCCGAGCGCGCGGCCTCGTTCACGGCTTGCAGGTCGGCGGCTTGCGCGGGCGCGGCGGCGAGCCATGCGCTTGCACATACGCACGCACTGGCCAGCGCGAAGCCGGATGCAGCAAAGCGTTTCATCGATTCAGTTTCCGGATGCGCTCGGAGGGCGTGATGATGTCGGTGAGACGGATGCCGAATTTGTCGTTCACGACCACCACTTCGCCCTGAGCGATCAGGCAGCCGTTCACGAGCACGTCCATCGGCTCGCCGGCGAGGCCGTCGAGCTCCACCACCGAGCCCTGCGCGAGTTGCAGCAGGTTGCGGATGGCGATCTTGGTGCGGCCGAGTTCGACGGTCATCTGGACGGGGATGTCCAGGATCATGTCGATGTCGTTGCGCGTCGAGCTCGAGTCGACTTTCGAGAGCGGCTGGAACACGGCGGCGGGCTGCGCGGCCACTTCGTGGCTTTCGTGGCCGTTCTGCTCGGCGAGCGCGGCGGCCCAATCGTCCATGGCGTCGATGGCATCGGCCGCGGGCTGCGCGCCCGCTGCACCTGCGGCGGCTTGCTGGCCCGGTTCGAGCACGGGCTCGTCCCCTTGCGTGGCGTTCACGTCACTCATATCCACCTTCCTTCATCGTGTCGGCTGCGCTGATCATCTTCTGGACCCGCAACGCGTATTGACCATTGAAAATTCCGTAGCCGCATTCCATCACCGGCACGCCGTCCACCTTGGCGACGATGTGCTCGGGAATGTTCATCGGCAGCACGTCGCCTTT
>DATEJU010000529.1:0-10352 GCA_035277805.1 Paraburkholderia sp.
GGGCCGACTGGGCGAGCCAGATTCAGGCGATCCAGCGCTCGACCGGCATTCGCGTGCCGTTCGACAACAAGAACTCGGGCCAGGCGATCGCCCAATTGATGGCCGAGCAGAAGAGCCCGGTCGCCGATGTCGTCTATCTAGGCGTTTCCTCGGCATTCCAGGCCAAGGACAAGGGCGTGATCGCACCATACAAGCCTGCTCACTGGGACGACATTCCCGCGAACATGAAAGACCCGCAAGGCTACTGGTTCGCGATCCATTCCGGCACGCTGGGCTTCTTCGTGAACAAGGACGCGCTCGAAGGCAAGCCCGTGCCGCGCTCGTGGGCCGACCTGCTCAAGCCAGAATACAAAGGCATGATCGGCTATCTCGACCCGTCCAGCGCGTTCGTGGGCTACGCGGGCGCCGTGGCGGTGAATCTCGCGCTCGGCGGCACGCTCGATAACTTCCAGCCCGCTCTCACCTGGTTCAGCAAGCTCAGGGCGAACCAGCCGATCGTGCCGAAGCAGACCGCCTACGCGCGCGTGCTCTCGGGTGAGATTCCCATCCTGCTCGACTACGACTTCGACGCCTATCGCGCGAAGTACAAGGACCATGCGAACGTCGAGTTCGTGATTCCGAGCGAAGGTACGATTTCGGTTCCCTATGTAATGAGCCTCGTGAAGAACGCGCCGCACGAGCAGAACGGCAAGAAAGTGCTCGATTTCGTGCTCTCCGACGAAGGCCAGAAGCTCTGGGCCAACGCGTATCTGCGGCCCGTACGTGCGAGTGCGATGTCGCCGCAAGCGGCAGCGAAGTTCCTGCCCGCGAGCGATTACGCGCGCGCCAAGCCGGTGGACTTCGCGAAGATGGCGGCGCAGCAGCAGGCGTTCGGCGAACGCTATCTGCAAGTCATGCACTAAGCGCACACCGCGTTCCGACACGTCAACCCGCACGATTTCCCGCACCTCATGCATGACATCACCTTTCCCCTGCGCTGGCGCGTGGCGCTCGTGGCGCCCGCGCTCGCGGTGTTCCTCGCGTTCTGGTTGCTGCCGATGGTGGCCCTCGTCCAACTCAGCGCAGACGGCCATTTCGTCGCAACGTACCGAGCACTCCTGACCAATGAACGGTACATGACGAGCCTCTTGCAGACCGTGCTGCTCTCCGCGGCGGTCACGCTGGCCACGCTGGTGATCTCGACGATCTGCGGGTTGCTGCTCGCGCGCCGCGAGTTTGCGGGCTGGCGCGCGCTCGTCGCGCTGCTGACGTTTCCGCTCGCGTTTCCCGGCGTGGTGGTGGGCTTCATGGTCATCATGCTCGCGGGACGCCAGGGCCTGATTGGCGCGCTCTCGCAGCGCTTCACGGGCGAGCGCTGGGTCTTCGCCTATTCGATGGTGGGTCTTTTCGCGGGCTATCTATACTTTTCGATTCCGCGCGTGATCGTCACGGTCATGGCCTGCGCGAGCAAGCTGGATGTCTCACTCGAAGAGGCGGCGCGTTCTCTCGGCGCATCTCCGTGGCGCGTGACGCGCGACGTCGTACTCCCTGCGCTCACGCCAGGCCTGATCGCTGCGGGCGCGGTGTGCTTCGCGACCGCGATGGGCGCATTCGGCACGGCGTTTACGCTAGCCACCGATATCGACGTGCTGCCGATGACCATCTACACCGAGTTCACGCTCAACGCGAACATGGTAACGGCGGCTGGGCTCTCGATCGTGCTCGGCGTCGTGACGTGGGGCGTGCTCACGCTCGCGCGCAGCCTGAGCGGCGCATCCGTGGCGGCAGCGGCATGAGCACCTTGCCCTCCCCCGAGCGCGACGAAGATCGCATGGACGCGCGCGGGCTGCAGGCGACGCACGAAAGCGCGTACGCCACGCCGCCTGCATCGCGCCGGCGCTTCGCGCTGCCGTCCGCGCGAACGTGGATCGCCGCTGCGCAATGGTTCGTCACGCTCGCCACCTGTACGTTCCTCGTCGTGCCGGTCGTCATGTCGATCGTCGCGGGCCTCACCGTCAACTACTTTCGCGGCGTCGCGAGCGGCCTCACGCTGCGCTGGCTCGAAGAGGTCTGGACGCAGTATCACGCGTCGGTGTTTCTCTCGTTCGAAGTGGCCACCGCCACGCTCGCGATCACGCTCGCGACCGGCGTGCCCGCAGGTTATGTGCTCGCTCGCAGCCGCACGCGCGGCTCGCGCATGATCGAGGAGCTGCTCGTGATGCCCGTTGCGTTGCCCGGGCTCGCTTCGGCGCTCGCGCTGCTCGTCGTCTACGGCGGCTTCTCCGCGTTTCGCATGAGCGCGGCATTCATCGTGGTGGGCCACGTCGTGTTCACGCTGCCGTTCATGGTGCGCCCCGTAGCCGCCATCTGCGCTTCGTCCGACTTGCGCACGCTCGAGGAAGGCGCCGCGAGCCTCGGCGCGAACTTCGTGCAGCGCTTCTTCACGATCGTGCTGCCGAACGCGCGGCCCGGCATCGTCGCGGGCGCGCTCGCGGTGCTCACGCTGTCGATCGGCGAATTCAACCTCACGTGGATGCTGCACACCCCAGACACCAAGACGCTACCCGTTGGGCTCGCCGATACCTACGCGTCGTTGCGCATCGAAGTGGGCAGCGCATACACGATTCTCTTCTTCGTCATGACGATGCCGCTGCTCGTGGCAATGCAGTGGCTCGGCGTTGACATGCCCAGCGCCGATGCGCGCCGCACGCGCAACGCTAGCGCACGATATCATCAGGATTCCCAATGAAGCTCGATTCGATTCCGATCACACTCACGCGCTGCGCGAAGACGTTTCGCGGCACACGCGTGCTGGAGCCGCTCGACCTCGCGATCGGCGCGGGCGAGACGCTCGTGCTGCTCGGCCCATCGGGCTGCGGCAAGACCACGACGCTGCGCCTGATCGCTGGCCTCGAGACACCGGACGCGGGCGGACGCGTGCAGTTCGGCGACGACGATGTGACCGCGCTGCCCATCGAGCGCCGCAAAGTAGGCATGGTGTTCCAGAACTACGCACTTTTTCCGAACCTGAACGTGCGCGGCAATATCGGCTACGGGCTGAAAATCCAGCGCGTGAGCGGCGCCGACACGCGCGAGCGCGTGGACGAGTTGCTTGCCATGATGCGCCTCGAAGCGCATGCGGACAAACCCATCACCCAGCTCTCGGGCGGCCAGCGCCAGCGCGTCGCGCTCGCACGCGCGCTTGCAGCGCGTCCGCGCGTGCTGCTGCTCGACGAGCCGCTCACGGCGCTCGACGCCCGCCTGCGCGACACGCTGCGCGGCGAGATGAACGCGCTGTTGCGCGAGCTCGGCGTGACAACCGTGTACGTCACGCACGATCAGGCCGAGGCGATGGAACTGGGCGACCGCATCGTCGTCATGAGCGCCGGGCGCATCGAGCAGATCGGCACGCCACGCGAAATCTACTATCAACCGGCGAGCCGCGCGGTCGCGCAGTTCGTCGGCATGCTCAACCGGATCGCAGGACAATGGAGCGGTGGCATGCTGCGCACGCAGGGCGGCGCGGTGTGCGCGAGCGCCCAGCAGGCCGCGGGCGCGAGCGAACTCTACTTCCGCCCCGAAGACGCCACGCTGGCAGATCCCGCTAGCGCACCGCTGCGCGGCGTGATCGAACAGTCGACGTTTCTCGGCGAGCGCACACGGCTCGTCATTGGCGGCGCCGCGCCCGATGCGCTCTTCGTCGACGTCGCGGGACGCATCGAGTTCGCGCGCGGTACACCCGTGGGCATTGCCATCGCCCCCGAAGCGCTCATCGCGCTCGCGTAACTTTTACAAACCGAGGCCCTTCATGCTGCTCGCCCAAATTAGCGACCTGCACATCAAGCAACCTGGTGCGCTCGCCTATCGGCGCGTCGACACGGCCGCGAGCCTCGCGCGCACCGTCGCGAGCCTGAACGCGCTCGCGCCGCGACCCGACGCCGTGCTCGTGACCGGCGATCTCGTCGACGGGGGTTCCGTCGACGAATATCGCCATCTTAAAACGTTGCTCGCGCAACTTGATATACCGTACTGGCTCCTCGCCGGCAATCACGACGGCCGCGACGCGTTGCGCGCAGTGTTCCCCGAACGCGCCGAGCTGCGCTCGGACGGCGCATTTATCCAATACGCCGTCGATCTCGGCCCACTGCGCCTGATCGCGCTCGACTCGACGAAGCCCGGACAAAGCGCGGGCACGCTGTGCGCCGCGCGCCTGAACTGGCTCGCGCAGCAGCTCGACACGGCACACGGCAAGCCGACGGTCGTCGCGCTCCATCATCCACCGTTCGATTGCGGCATCGGCCACATGGACACGATCCGCCTCGACGATGCCGCCGCGCGTGCGCTCGAAACGCTGATCGCGCAGCACCCGAACGTGGAGCGCGTGCTGTGCGGCCACGTGCACCGGCCTATGTTCGTGCGCTTCGGCGGCACCATCGCGTGCGCCGTGCCCGCGCCCGCCCATCAGGTCACGCTCGATCTCGCGCCCGATGCGCCCTCCACCTTCACGCTCGAGCCGCCCGCGTATGCACTGCATCGCTACGACGAAAAGAGCGGCATCGTCACGCATCATGCTTACGTGGACACCGCTGATGGTCCCTATCCGTTCCACGAACCGTCGGGCGCATTGATCGCGTAGTGGATCGCATGGTGCACAGGTCAAACCCCGCTCGAGGCACAGTCAGCACGATCGCACACGCTCCGGTATGATCGGCACGCCCGGGCTCGTGCGAACACCGTTTTACCGGCACGAACCCGGTCGGCCTTTTCAGCACCCAGTACCACCGGGCGCCGCCCGCACTGCGCACATGTCCACACCCGATTCCGCTTCCGCTGGCGAAAGCCAGTCGCTGCGCGGCCTGTTGCTTCTGCTCGCGACCATCGCGGGCGTGGCGGTCGCGAACATCTATTACAACCAGCCGCTCCTCGACGACTTCCGCCAGGCCTTCCCCGCCGGAGCCGCATGGATCGGCGCAGTGCCCGCCGCGACGCAACTCGGCTACGCGCTAGGCATGCTCCTGCTCGCGCCGCTCGGCGACCGCTTCGACCGCCGCCGCATCATCCTCGTGCAGACGGCGCTGCTGTGTCTCGCGCTGCTCGTCGCCGCCACCGCGCCCACGTTGCCGGTGCTGATCGGCGCGAGCCTCGCCATCGGCGTGCTCGCCACCATCGCCCAGCAGGCCGTGCCGTTCTCGGCCGAACTCGCACCGCCCGAGGCGCGCGGCCACGCCGTGGGCACCGTGATGAGCGGCCTCTTGCTCGGCATCCTGCTCGCGCGCACGGCGGCCGGGTTCGTCGGCCAGTACTTCGGCTGGCGCACCGTATTCAGCGCGTCGATCGTGGCGCTGCTCGCGCTCGCCGTGGTGGTCGTGAAGAAGCTGCCGAAGAGCCAGCCAACCTCGACGCTTGGCTACGGCAAGCTGCTTGCAACGCTCTGGCATCTCACGGTCGAATTGCGCGGTCTGCGCGAGGCGTCGGCGATCGGAGCGTGCCTCTTTGCCGCGTTCAGTCTGTTCTGGCCTGTGCTCACGTTTCTGCTCGCCGGCGAGCCGTTCCATCTCGGCCCCCAGGTCGCCGGGCTCTTCGGCATCGTCGGCGCGGCGGGCGCGCTTGCGGCGCCGTGGGCGGGCCGTTCCGCCGACAAGCGCGGCCCGCGCGCCGTCATCACGCTCTCAATCGTGCTCATCGCCATCGCGTTCGTGATCTTCGCGTTCTCGGCCAGGAGCCTGATCGGCCTCGTGATTGGCGTGATCGTGCTCGACGTGGGCGTGCAGGCCGCGCAGATCTCGAACCAGTCGCGCATCTACGCGCTGCGCCCCGAAGCGCGCAGCCGAGTGAACACCGTGTTCATGGTCTGCTACTTCATTGGCGGGGCAACGGGCTCCGCGGTGGGCGCGGCCACGTGGCGCGCGTTCGGCTGGATGGGCGTCTGTGTGGCCGGTCTGGGCTTCAGTGCGCTCGCGGCGTGGATCCACTACGCCACGCGCGTGCGCTCCAACGTAAGCGCACAAACGTCCTGAGCGCCTTCATCTCCCGGGCGCAGCGCATAACGCGTGCGCGCCCGGCATCGTGAATTCGTGATAGCGGTACAACGCACCGGGCACGGAGTGTGCTGAAAAAGGTTTCCCCCATTACAGCGGAGAAACCCCTCATGAAACGCCTGATTGCCTTGCTTCTCGTCACCGCGTCGGTTGCGGCGCTGGCCGCCTGCAATACCGTCGCGGGCGCGGGCCAGGATCTGTCCTCGGGTGGCCACGCCATCACGAACAGCGCCGAGAAGGCGAAGTAACCGGCGCGCCAGGCGCGGCGCCAGCGCTCGTGCCGGCGTCGCGGCTGTGCGTTAGCACGTCGGCATAGGCTGAGAAATATTTCGTGCTGCGAACGATTCGCAGAGGTCAGGACGCGCGCCGCCGATCGTCGAACAGGAACGAGAGGCCCACGCTGCCGAGAATCAGCACGGTCGCAATGATCGTGCCGAGCGTGATCGGCTCGCCGAGCGTAAGCGCCCCCAGTCCCACCGCAACCACCGGGTTCACGTACATGCAACTGCTCGCCACGATCGGGCTCGTGTGGCGAATCAGATAGCCGTAGGCTACATACGCGGCCATCGTGCCGATCAGCATCAAATAGACGAACGCGACGAACGGCAGGAAATGCAGCGCGCCCATGCGCTCGCCCGTGACCCATGCCACCAGCGTCGAAATCGCGCCGCCGAGGCCGATCTGCAGTGCCGTCGCGATAAAGAGATCGGCAGGCAGCTCGAGCCGCCCTGCGAGATGCGCGCCGATCGCCCAGAAGAGCGCGCCGCCGAGAATCGCGAGGCTGCCGCCCGCCGACCCGCCCGCACCGCCGCCGTGACTGAGAATCGCGATGCCGACGAGCCCGAGCGCCACCGCCGCCCATTCGCCTCTCGCGACGCGCCGCCCGGCCGCAGCGGCGATGAGCGTGGCGAACAGCGGCACGGTTGCGACCATCACGGCTGCGGTGCCCGTGCCGACCGTGCGCATGCCGTAGGCCAGCATGCCGCTCGACAGGCCCACCAACATCGTGCCGACCACCCCTGCGTTACGCACCTGCGCGAAGGTCGGCATGGGGGGACGCCGGCGCACGGCGAACACGAACAGCCCGATGCCGGCGAGGAGATTGCGCAGGCCCGAGAGCAGCAGCGGCGGAAAGGAGCCGAGCGCCACGTGCACGCCGAGATAAGTCGAGCCCCAGACGAAGTAGACGACCGCAAGCGACAGCGCGACACGGCCGCTGCGCGACTGCGGCAGTCGCACGCTGCGCGCGAGACGCCAGCATTGGGCGCCGGCCTGGACCAGCGTCTGCAGCAGCCCTTGTATGAGTGGGCTGCCGGTCCAGCGAGAAGGCGAACGGGGGGGCATCGTCATTGCACCGCGGAGAGACTGAGGGCGAACCGCGGACACCCCGCCGGACGTGAGACGGGACGAATGAGGCGCAACGGCATGATGGAAGCGACGAAAAAAAGAAAGTGCGAGAGGTGCCCGGAAATGGGGACACGAAGAACGCAAGGAATACAAAGCGCCCGAGCTGGGCGACACGCATTATGCAACAAGGCACCTCGTTGCGGACGCAGCGAGCGTGCTTTATGCGCGGGCGCGCGGCTTGCGCGCAACGCCAGGCGAAAAGGACCGCCGACACGGACGGAGCCCCCTGCGCGGCCAATACGGCGCGGCAAGACGCCGCTATCGCGCGCGCCGCCCACGGTCAACGAGACCGTGTTAACATGTGATACGCTTTCAAAATTCCTTCAATTTCTGTCGTCTGTCATGCATCTGCCGCTCACGCACCTTGCCGTGCACTTCGCCGCATTCCTGCCGCCGCGCGCCCAGCGCGGCGTGCTGGCGTGCGCGGGAGCGTTTCCGGATGCGCGCGCTGCCGCCCGACGACGCCTCCCCGGCTCTCCGGCCCCGCTCGCCACCGCCCGGCGTCCACACTGAACCACCCTCCGCTTCCCGGAGCCGTTCGGTCGGGCTCCGGGCCGATCCTCCACCTTTTTCTGTTCCGGATCGTAAGGAGAACCACCATGTCGAAGAAAATCCGCTATCTGACCGAGCTCGATCTCGCTCGCCTCGAAAAATGCGCCGCCGAACCAGGCGCCGCGCCCGCGCGCCAGCTCATGCTCGACGAATTGCTCGAACGCGCCGAGATCGTCGATTCACACAAGGTCGCGTCCAATGTCGTCACCATGAACTCGCAGGTCACGCTCGTGAACGCACGCACCGGCGAGAACGTCACGTTCACCGTGGTCTATCCCGTGAGCGCGAATCTCAACGCCGGGCGCCTGAACGTCTTTTCGCCCGCGGGCCTCGCGCTGCTGGGCGCGAAGCGCGGCGAATCCGTGCGCTTCACGCCGCCCAGCGGCGCCGTGGAGACATTCAAGATCGACCGCATCCTGTTTCAGCCCGAAGCCGCCGACGATTTCACGCTGTAAGCGGCGCCTCGTTACGATCTTCCCGCGCCGCCTGGCACATTTCACACGCCAGGGCACTTGCCAGATCGTCGCACTGCGGTGTATCGTTTGGCCTGCTTACGCGGGGGTCCTGCGTCATGCGCCGCTTCGAATCGTTCATACGAATGTTCAAGCTGCGTATTGCGTGGGTGAGAAATACCCTTTGAACCTGATCTGGATAATGCCAGCGCAGGGAAGCGTCCGGACTTCGCAACGCATCACGCCTCACTTCACACAGCGAAGTCCGTCCACGTTCCGTCTCATCTCCTGCTAAGCCGCTGTTCCCACTTTGCTTTGCATGGAGAGAGAGACGCATGAACGCGAATCCGAAGTTCATTTCCGCCAACGCGCATGTCGATGAAGCCGCGATCGCGCCGCTGCCCAATTCCCGCAAGGTCTACGTGACCGGCTCGCAGCCCGACATCCGCGTGCCGATGCGCGAAATCACGCAATCGGACACGCCCACGGGTTTCGGCGGCGAAAAGAATCCGCCGATCTATGTCTACGACACCTCGGGTCCGTACACCGATCCCGAAGCGAAGATCGACATCCGCGCGGGCCTGCCCGCGCTGCGTCAGGGCTGGATCGAGAAGCGCGGCGACACCGAAGCGCTGCCCGGCCTCTCCTCCGAATACGGCCGCGAGCGCGCCGCCGATGCCGCCACGGCCGAACTGCGCTTCCCGGGCCTGCATCGCACGCCGCGCCGCGCGCAGGCCGGCAAGAACGTCACGCAGATGCACTACGCGCGTCAGGGCATCATCACGCCCGAGATGGAGTTCATCGCGATCCGCGAGAACCAGCGCCGCGCCGAGTATCTGGAAAGCCTCAAGACGAGCGGCCCGAACGGTGCGAAGCTCGCCGCGATGATGGGCCGCCAGCACCCCGGCCAGGCGTTCGGCGCAGCCGCCTTCGGCGCGAATGCGCTGCAGGAAATCACGCCCGAATTCGTGCGCGAGGAAATCGCGCGCGGCCGCGCCATCATCCCCGCGAACATCAATCACCCGGAAAGCGAGCCGATGATCATCGGCCGCAATTTCCTCGTGAAGATCAACGCGAACATCGGCAATTCCGCGGTCACCTCCTCGATCGGCGAGGAAGTCGACAAGATGACGTGGGCAATCCGCTGGGGCGGCGACACGGTCATGGATCTCTCGACCGGCAAGCACATTCACGAAACGCGCGAGTGGATCATCCGCAACTCGCCGGTGCCGATCGGCACGGTACCCATCTATCAGGCGCTCGAAAAGGTCAACGGCAAGGCCGAGGACCTCACGTGGGAAATGTTCCGCGACACGCTCATCGAACAGGCCGAGCAAGGCGTCGACTACTTCACGATTCACGCCGGCGTGCGCCTGCAATACGTGCCGCTCACGGCCAACCGCATGACGGGCATCGTCTCGCGCGGCGGCTCGATCATGGCCAAGTGGTGCCTCGCGCATCACAAGGAGTCCTTCATTTACGAGCATTTCGAAGAGATCTGCGAAATCATGAAGGCCTACGACGTGAGCTTCTCGCTCGGCGACGGCCTGCGTCCCGGCTCGATCTACGATGCCAACGACGAAGCGCAGCTCGGCGAACTGAAGACGCTCGGCGAGCTCACGCAGATCGCGTGGAAGCACGACGTGCAGGTGATGATCGAAGGCCCGGGCCACGTGCCGATGCAGCTCATCAAGGAGAACATGGACCTGCAGCTCGACTGGTGCAAGGAAGCGCCGTTCTACACGCTCGGGCCGCTCACCACCGACATCGCACCGGGCTACGACCACATCACCTCGGGCATTGGCGCCGCGATGATCGGCTGGTTCGGCACGGCGATGCTCTGCTACGTCACGCCGAAGGAACATTTGGGTCTGCCGAACAAGGACGACGTGAAGGAAGGCATCATCACGTACAAGCTCGCGGC
>DATEJU010000530.1:0-2417 GCA_035277805.1 Paraburkholderia sp.
ATCTTCGCGCCGATGAACACCAGCACGAGCGCGAGCGCATGCTTGAGGTAGTGGAAGCGGTGCGCCATCGCCGCGAGCGCGAAGAACAGCGCGCGCAGGCCGAGCACGGCGAAGATGTTGCTCGTGTAGACGATGAACGGATCGGTGGTGATCGAGAAGATCGCCGGGATCGAGTCGACGGCAAAGATCAGATCGGCGAATTCGACCATCAGCAGCGCAACGAGAAGCGGCGTGGCGAAGCGCTTGAGCTTGCCCGTTGCCGGGTGTGCGCGCCGCACGACGAACGCGCCGCCTTCGAGCTGCGGCGTGACGGGCAGCACACGGCGGATTAGCCGCAGGGTCTTGCTGTTTTCCACGCCTGTTTTTTCGCTGGCGCTTTCGTTGGTCTTTTCGTTCGCCCCTTCTTTCGAGCCGAGCAGCATTTTCACGCCGGTCACGGCGAGAAAGAGACCGAACACGAACAGCATCCACTCGAATTGCGCGACGAGCGCCGCGCCAAGGCCCACCATGATCGCGCGCAGCACCAGCACGCCGACGATGCCCCAGAACAGCACGCGATGCTGATACACGCGCGGCACCGCGAGCGCAGCGAAGATCGACGCGATCACGAACACGTTGTCGAGCGAGAGCGATTTTTCGATGAGGTAGCCGGTGAGGTACTCGGTGGCCGGCTGTGCGCCGAGCTGCCACCAGATGAAGCCGCCGAACAGCACGCCGATCGCGATGTAGCCGAGCGAGAGCCACAGGCTCTCGCGGATGCCGATTTCGCGATCGTCGCGATGCAGGACGCCAAGATCGAGCGCCAGCAGCACGATCACCACCGCGAGGAAGGCGGCCCAGAGCCAGACAGGCTGTCCAATGAAGCTGGCGGTGAAAAGCGGCGGGAGCATGGCGGCGGATCCTTGTCGTGGCGTTGTGGCGCGTTTGGGGGCGCAGCAGCGAGCAATGGCGCGCGGTGGCGCATTGAACCTGGCGATCGTTCGGGCCTCGGCCCAAACGTCAGCGTAACGACGAAGAATGAGACGCGAATGAGGGCGTGCGTTTCAGGAGGCGCCGCGTCTTGCGTCAGAACTGGTAGTTGATGGAGATGTCACACACGCCATCGGTCTTCGTCTGGACGATCGGGCTGCTGGCGGCGCTGCCGAGCAGGCGCCTGAGCGCGCCGTCCGCGCTCACGAACCAGTGCTTGTTAACGAAGTACACCATCGTGATGCCGAAGCCCGCCGACTTCAGGCCCGCGCTCGCGCCGTACTGCCGGTAGCCCGAGGCAGCGGCTTGCTGCGGCGTCACGCCGAACCAGCTCTGCATGTAGTTCGAATCGGCGAACGTAACCGAAGGACCCGCGAACCAGTAGAAGGTCTGGTTGCTGCCCGGCAGCGGCATATAGGCGCCGAGGTCGGCGGTCCAGCCATTCGAGCCGCCGAAGCTGCGCGTGAACGCCGCGCGGAGCACGAGCGGGAGTTCTTTCGATACCACATATTCGGCGGCCAGCTTCATCTCGGGCGCCGGGTTGATGTTGCCGAGGCCGTTCAGGCGCGATGGGTCGTCATGGCCGCGCCGCCCGAGGTCATACGCGGCCGCCACGCTCACGCGCCAGTTCGGGCCTTGCAGGACATTCACGCCGAAGCCTTCGCCGGTCGAGCCGAACAGGATGTCCTTGTAGCGAATGTCGATGCTCGGCCCGGTCAGCATGTGATAGCGGTCCGAGCCGTCGTAGCGCGGCTCGAAGGTCGCGCCGATGCCAAGGCGAGCCTCGAGCGGCGGCCGGTTGGGCTCATACAGCTTTTCGAGCGGGATGCCGGCCGAGTATTGCCATTCCCCGAGCGGCGAGGGCGTTTGCGCCGCGGCGCCCGGCGCGAAGGCGGCGAGTGCGCAGGCCGTGGCTCCGGCAAGCGAGGCGCGCCTCGCGGCGCGGCGGTGCCATCGGAATGAGCCTGTTGTGGCGATCCTCTTGTACGCGCAGCGGGGTGCGAAAGGCATGGGGGCCTCCGTGATTGCCTGGTCTGATCGCGAGGGGTCCGTTCAGTGTGATGAAACCATATTTTGGACGCTCGTGCGGCGGTGCACGTCCTGCAATCGACATGCCCACGGCATGACACCGCGCGCCGAAGGCGCGCGCAATCCGCTGGAAAAATGGCCGGAAAAACAAGGATTTCCATGCGCGCGGCAGGCGCGGCGCGGGCGCGAACCGCTTGCGCGACTCGCCGGGTAACATCGATACAGGTATCGCCACTACCACCCAACTCCCTGTTTTTTATCGATTTTTTTCGTCGAGAGCGGTGCGGGCGGCGCATTTCGCGTGGCATAATCGATTCACAACGCAACGCCTCCCGCAGTCACTCGCAGTCATTCAATCCCCGCATATCATGGCAAAGACGCTCTACGACAAGTTGTGGGACACCCATGTGGTCCACACG
>DATEJU010000531.1:0-4780 GCA_035277805.1 Paraburkholderia sp.
GAACAACAGCGCACCGCTGACCCGGTGGCCGATCGAGACGCGGCCCGCGAGCGGCAGGCGGTATGCGAACAATATCTGCCCAAGCCCGATGTTCCGGTATTCCGGCCTCGGTTTTTTTGCGGCTTCTGCCATGCTAGACCCTTTCAGTTGGATAACGGATCGCATCCGCCGCTGTGATCTGGCGCCATGGGGAATGGCCCGTCCGCATTGTTTGAAGACATTGTGGGGGAAAAGAGCGCGGCACAGAGCAGATGATTGCCGGCGCTCGGTCCGCCGGCAGACTGGCATCATCTTCGTCCATTGATGATATTCTGTCCAATATCTATCTCGTCTTTCTGAAATAGTTTTTACAGATATCACTATGGAACTCCGGCACATCCGATATTTCATGGCGGTAGCCGAAGAGCGCAACGTCACGCGTGCCGCCGAGAAGCTGGGCATCGGACAGCCGCCCCTCAGCCAGCAGATTCACGCGCTGGAGGATGAGCTGGGCGTTCGGCTGTTTCGTCGTACCGGTCATGGCGTGGTGCTCACCGAAGCCGGTGAAGCGTTCGAGATCGACGCGAAGCGCCTCCTGGATAATGCCCGGCAAGCGATCAAGAATGCACAAAGCGCGGGACGCGGCGAGGTGGGGCAACTGAATATCGGCTTTACGGGATCCGCTGCGTTCAATCCGGTCGTGGCGAATCTGATCCGCAAGTTTCGCCAGTCATATCCCGCCGTCTCGCTGACACTGGCCGAGGGTAATACGGCACAGTTACTTTCCTATCTGGACGATGGTCGACTCGACGTCGCCTTTGTGCGTCTTGGGAATCAATCGCCGGCGGGCGTTGCGTTCCATCACATTGCGGTCGAGCCCATGAAACTCGTCTTGCCTGCCACGCATCCATTAGCCAGGAAGCGAAAAATCCCGCTCATCGCACTTGATCAGGATCCCTTCGTTCTGCTTCCGCGCGAAGCAAGTCCCACTTTGCACGACGTGATCGTTGGAGCGTGCCGGGACGCCGGGTTCGCGCCCGTCATGGGGCAGCAAGCCCCGCAACTCTCGTCGGTCGTCAATCTGGTCGCGGCGGAATTCGGTGTCTCGCTGGTCCCCGCGTCGGTATGCCAGATTCGCGTCGAGGGGGTTGTCTATGCGGACATTCTCGGCGGCAATATTTCTATCCGCCTCGCACTCGCTTCGCGCAAGGACGCAACGACAGCAAAGATCGCAAACTTCCTGGCGATCGCGACCGGGTGATTCGTGTTTGCGCGTGCCGATTAATCTTCCGACGAAAAAAATCTCCCGAGTGTTTCGCTCACCGCGCTGTCTGGCACTATCGAACGTGTGAAGCTGGTACTAAGCTTTCTTTTACGTTCGAGGCAGTATCAGAGCAGTATCGAGGAGATCTCGTGGCCACAACCGACTCCATCGCGCAGGCTCATCGGGACGCGCCCGCGCCTTACGATGCGCTCTACGATCCGCTCGTTTCTCCCATGTCCAGCCGAGGCATGGACTACGCGCCCACTTACTGGGTTGCCTCCGCGGGCGAGCCACCCGAAGATGACGGGCCGCTCGAGGGCGATGCGGATGTCGATGTTCTCATTGTCGGTGCGGGCTTCACGGGTCTGTCGACAGCGCTCTTTCTGGCGCGCGAATACGGTATTCGCGCGACGGTTGTCGACGCGAACCGTACCGCGTGGGGATGTACCAGCCGCAATGGCGGACAAGGACAGAACGCGAGCGGCCGGCTTTATCGCTCGCAGTGGATCGAGCGATGGGGCAAGGCCACCGCGCTCAAGCTCGACGCGGAGATTCGGGAAGGTTTCAACACGTTCAAGGCGCTCGTCAGCGAAGTGCCTTGCGATCCCCAACCGGGCGGTCACCTGTACATCGCACATCGGGCGAGAAAGATGGCATTCCTCAGTAACGAATGCAAGGTGATGCGGGACGTGTTTGGCTACGACACACGCATACTGAGCGCAAAGGAAGTTGCCGGCAACTGGGTGGACGACAAGGAAAACTGCGGCGCGTTGCTGGAGCCGGATGGGATTGGCGTCCATCCGCTCAAGCTTGCGTTCGGCTATTTGCGCATGGCGCGCGCGCTCGGGGTCAGGGTTCATCCGGGCACACCGGTATTGAGCGTCGAAACGGTGCGCGGCGTGCATCACGTACGCACGCCGCGTGGCGTCATTCGCGCAAAGGCAGTCGCTTTCGCGACCGGCGGCTATACGCGCAACGACATGCACAAGGTGCTTTGCGCCAAGATCATGCCGATCCTGTCGAACTCGCTCGTGACGCGTCCGCTGACTCCGGACGAGATCGCCTCGACCCGGTTCCAGACCCACGTGGTGATCACCGATACCCGCACGCTGCGCTTCTACTACCGTCTGTTGCCGGACAACCGCTTGCAGATCGGCAGCCGCAGTGCGATCACCGGCGCCGATGCTGCCAATCCGCGGCATCTCGCAGTGCTTGTCGAAGGGCTGCAGCGCAAGTTTCCGTCGCTCGGCGGCATTCGCGTGGATTTTTCATGGTGGGGCTGGGTCGACGTCAGCCACGACATGATGCCGCGCGTCATGCAACCCGATCCCCAGCAGAGCATTTTCTACGCGGTCGGCTACGGCGGCAACGGTGTGTCGTTCTCCGCACACGCGGGGCGGCGGATGGCGCAGCGCATCTCCGGCAACTGGCCCGGTTACGACGATCTGCCGATCTACAACTCGGCGCTCGAGTATCCGAATGTGATGGGCATGGTGCGGTGGAAGGGCTTCGCGCCGTTCCGCCGCGTCGGCCAGCGTTTCCTTTACCAGAAGTATCTGGCGCAGGACGAGAAGCGCTAGTCGACTGTGCACCGGGCTTTTCCAGTGAACGCGCGGCGTAAACATCATTTTGTATAACGAAACGATCAATTCTCAACATGAATACACCAGCTGATGCAGACTACATTCGTCTTCTCGAGACGTTCAACGACGCATGGAATCGACACGATATTGAGGCCTTGATGAATTGCATGGCCGACGACTGTGTCTTTCACGGCGTTGCCGGACCGGACCTGATGGGCCGCACCTTCAAGGGCCGCGACGAGGTACGGAAAGGGTTTACGCTCGCGTGGCAAACCTGTCCCGATGCATCATGGACGGACGGCGAGCATTTTGTGAGCGGCGATCGTGGCGTTTCCGAGTCGACGTTTCGCGGCACCACGGCCGATGGAACGCGCATCGAGGCGCGCATGGTGGACGTGTTCACATTCAAGGACGGCAAGATCGCGGTGAAGAACGCCTACCGCAAGGATCGCAAGCCGCTTTGAGTGCGCACCGACGGTGCGAGTCGATATGGCTGCGCCAGTCAGAGTGATCGGCGGCGGGGGACCTTCCCATGCGTCATGCCGCGTGGGGTTCCTTCGAGTGACCGGCGGCACGCTGCTGGGCCGCTTGCGCCTGCACCGCCGTCATGGCGATCACGTAAAAAATATCTTCCGCGCTGCAACCGCGTGAAAGATCGTTGGCGGGCTGGTTGAGCCCCTGCAGCAGCGGGCCGATGGCCTTCGCCCCGCCCAGGCGCTCCGCGAGCTTGTAGCTGATGTTGCCCGCGTCGAGATTCGGGAACACCAGTACGTTGGCGTGGCCGCCGCACTGCGAATGCGCGATCTTGCGCTCGGCGATTTCCGCAACGAGCGCCGCGTCGAGCTGGACGTCACCGTCGACACAGAGCGTGGGGCGCTGCTCGCGCACGCGCCGGGTTGCTTCGATCACCTTGTCCACGTGCGCATGGTGGGCGCTGCCGCTCGTCGAGAACGACAGCATCGCCACACGCGGCTCCTCCATCAGCAGGCTACGCGCGCTGTCGGCGGCAGCCATGGCGATCTCGGCAAGCTCAACGGCGTCCGGATCGACAACGAGCGCGCAGTCCGAGAAGATCAGTCCTCCTTTGTAACGATGATGCGGCTCGCACAGCATCATCAGAAAGAAGCTCGACACGAGCCTGAACGACGGCTCCACGCCAATGAGCTGGATGGCCGTGCGCACGACATCGGCGGTGGTGTGGACCGCGCCAGCCACGCAACCGTCTGCGTGGCCCAGCCGAACCATCAGGTCGGCGAACACGAGCGGCTTGAGCACTTCGTTTTGCGCGATCTCGGGCGTCATGCCTTTGCCGCGGCGCAGCGCAACAAGCTCGTCGGCGAACGGCGTGCGCCACGAGGAGGTCGCCGGATCGACTACGCTGAGCTGATCGAGTGCGAACCCTTCGCGCGCGGCGCACGCCTCGACGGCGCCAGGCTCACCGACGAGCTGGATGCGCGCGATGCCCTCGCGGCTCGCCCGCGCCGCCGCGGCGAGCACGCGCGGATCTTCGGCTTCGCACAGCACGATGCGCATGGGCGACACGCGTGCGGCTTCGATGATGCGGTTCAGGACCTTCATGACTCAATGGACTCGCAATGGCGCGGCGGCATCCGCAAACAAAAAGCGGCCGGAGGCGGCAGGGGATTCCGCTGGTCCGGCCGACGGGTGGCACGCGAGCCCGCGACGCGGCCGCGCGACCGGGGAACGCTCAGACGTAGTCCTTGTACTTGTCGAGCAGGCGCACCGGCTTCGACAGCGCGTCGCGGCGGAACGGGTCGCCGAGCTCGCGCGTGCACATGATCTCGACGATGGTCGTCTTGCCCTGGTTCATCTGCATGTCGATCGCGCGCTTGAGCGCCGGACCCACGTCCTCCAGCTTGTCCACCACGATGCCCTCGGCGCCCATCGCCTTCGCGATGCCGGCAAAGCTCGGGCTGTCGAGCTCGCCCGCCAC
>DATEJU010000532.1:0-2259 GCA_035277805.1 Paraburkholderia sp.
CATCTTCACGTACGGATCGTTAATATGGTCGTGCAGCCACGACTGATTGAAGCGGTTTTTTGCCATTAAAGGTGAACTCTTGCTGCGTGATGTCGCGCTTTTAGCGGATAATACGCGTTTAATTCGTGCGGCCGTCGCGGCCCGCCCGGCCGACGGCGCGCGGTTCTCACCGCCTCGCTCGCCGGCATCAGCCCGCGCCACGCCGTTCTCCACGGTTTTTCCATTGTTCCGACGCGCTTCCCGCCTGGCGGCCCCTCGTTGTGAGGCCTGCCATGCCAGCTTTCCACGCTGACTGGCGGGCACCGTCATTTTAGTCGAGTCTGCCACATCCCATGCCCGCCCTCACTCTTACCGCCGAACAGCGCTCCGAACTGCGCTCCGAGGCTCACGCGCTCAAACCGGTCGTGCTCATCGGCGCCGAGGGACTGACCGACGCCGTCCTCAAGGAAATCAAGGTGCACCTCGACGCGCACCAGCTCATCAAGGTGCGCGTGTTCGGCGACGAGCGCGAAGAGCGCATCGCGATCTACGAAGACATCTGCGACCGCCTGAACGCCGCGCCCATCCAGCACATCGGTAAGCTGCTCGTGATCTACAAGCCCGAGGAAGCCAGGCCGAAGACCACGACCGCCCGCGCCGGCGCCCGCGGCACCGTCAAACGTCCCGCCGGCGACGTGCCGAGCGCGCGCGAAGCGGGCAGACACGGCGCGGCGCCTCGCACCGTGAAGGTCGTCAAGCCCACCGGCAACCCGATGCGCAAGCCGAAAGCGCAAAAGGTCACGGTCAAGGGCAACGAGCGTGTGACCCAGGGCGGCAATATCAAGCGCGCCAAGAAGCGTCAGACCAGCTCGAAGCGAGCCCATCAAGGCTCGAAGTAAGGAAAGCGCGGCCAGTGTGCCGCGCTTTTTTTGCCTGCTCAATCGATCGATGCAATGTGCGATACGATGCACGCCTCTCGTGCAGCCAGGGTGCTTTACATACGCTGCGCAGCGATGCCGCGTACCGCCGGCTGCAGCCAGACGAGTGCGACGCCCAGCAGGCTCTCAATGAGATAGAACACGCTCGACACGCCGTGCAGCATGCCGAAGCGGCTTGCATACGGCGAGTTGGCGATATCCACGCCCGCGTTCATCGCCTCGGCACGCATGGCGTTCATGAACGGCTGCAGCGCGAAATAGCCGACCAGCACACACAGCAACATGCCCGCGAGCAACCAGCGCGAGCGCCGGTAGTTAACTGCGCCTCGACGCGCGAGCACGTTGGAGAGCACGAGCAGCAGCACGCCGCACACTACGCCGAGAATGCCCTCGATGCGGAACAGCTGCGCGGCGATCGCACCGGCCTGCATGCGTTCGAGCGAAGCGAACAGCACAGGCGCGACCGCATAGCCGATCGTCAACTGACTACCCACCCACAACATGACCAGCAGGCCAAACAAACGATGCGGTACGGTGGAGCCCTGATGGGTCGGGAAGGATCTCACGTCGGCGCGCCCGTCAGACGTAGCGGACCTCGATGATTTCATACTCGCGCACGCCGCTCGGCGCCTGCACTTCGGCAACATCGCCTTCGGACTTGCCGATCAACGCGCGCGCAATGGGCGAACTCACGGAGATCAGGCCGTGCTCGAGGTCGGCTTCGTCGTCGCCGACGATCTGATAGGTGACCGTCTTGCCCGAGTCGAGATCTTCGAGATCGATGGTCGAGCCGAACACCACGCGGCCATCGGCTTCAAGCCCCGCCGGGTCGATGATCTGGGCCGCCGCCAGCTTCGATTCGATTTCGGCGATGCGGCCTTCGATGAAGCCCTGCTTTTCCTTTGCGGCGTCGTATTCCGCGTTCTCCGACAGATCGCCTTGCGCGCGCGCTTCGGCGATCGAATTGATGACCGCCGGACGCTCGACGGATTTCAGGCGCTGCAGTTCCTCGCGAAGTTGATCCGCGCCGCGTCTGGTCAAGGGAATCGTGCTCATAAACAACTCGTTCGGCCGCTTGGGGCCGTATTGATGCCGCACCAAAAAATGTTGCGGCCATAAAAAAATCACCGCGGTTAAGTGCATCCCGCGAGGGCGGCGGCGCGCACTGGCGCAGCCTGAAAACCCTGTTGGGACGCCGCTTAACCGCGGCGCATTCAGCCTTGTATTCAGCCTGATTGCCTGCCTTGTCGGTATTAGACAGGCAATCGAAGCCTTAGTTTAGGCGAGCATGGAGGCCTTGTAAATCATAGACTTCCAGGTTCTTCAGGTAGCGCAGACCCTC
>DATEJU010000533.1:0-3851 GCA_035277805.1 Paraburkholderia sp.
CGAGGCCATGCGGCTGCCGCAAGCCGTGATGATCCAGACCGTGACCGGCGACTATCCCGAAGACGGCAGCCTCACGGGCGTCACCGACCCCGACATGGTGTGCGTGCCCGACCCCTCGACCATCCGCATCATTCCGTGGGCCGTCGACCCCACCGCGCAAGTGATCCACGATTGCGTGCACTTCGACGGCACGCCGGTCGAGATCTCGCCGCGCCGCGTGCTGCGCCGCGTGCTCGAACTCTACGAAGCGAAGGGCTGGAAGCCCGTGATCGCACCGGAGCTCGAGTTCTATCTCGTGGACATGAACAAGGATCCGGACATTCCGCTCACGCCGCCGATCGGCCGCACGGGCCGTCCGGAAACGGGCCGCCAGGCGTATTCGATCGAAGCGGTCAACGAGTTCGACCCGCTCTTCGAAGACATCTACGAGTACTGCGATATTCAGGAACTGGAAGTCGACACGCTCATTCACGAAGTGGGCGCGGCACAGATGGAGATCAACTTCCTGCACGGCGATCCGCTCAATCTCGCCGACCGCGTGTTCCTCTTCAAACGCACCGTGCGCGAAGCGGCGCTGCGCCATCACATGTACGCCACGTTCATGGCGAAGCCCATGGAGAACGAGCCGGGCTCGGCCATGCACGTGCACCAGAGCCTCGTGTCCGCCGAAAGCGGCCAGAACCTCTTCACGGGCGCGGACGGCAAGCCCACCGACATGTTCCACGCGTACATCGCGGGGCTGCAGAAGTACACCCCGGCGCTCATGCCGATCTTCGCGCCGTACATCAATTCGTACCGCCGCCTCTCGCGCTTCATGGCGGCACCCATCAACGTGGCGTGGGGCTACGACAACCGCACCGTGGGTTTTCGCGTGCCGTATTCGTCGCCGGTTGCGCGCCGCGTGGAGAACCGCATTCCGGGCGTGGATACCAACCCGTATCTTGCGATTGCCGCCACGCTCGCTGCCGGTTATCTGGGCATGACGCAGCACCTCAAGCCCACCGAGCCGCTCGTGAGCGACGGCTACTCGCTGCCCTACCAGTTGCCGCGCAACCTGGAGGAAGGCATCTCGCTGATGGCCGCCTGCGAGCCGCTCAAGGACATTCTCGGCGAGAAGTTCGTGCGCGCGTATCTCGCGCTCAAGGAAACCGAATACGAAGCGTATTTCCGCGTGATCAGCTCGTGGGAGCGCAAGCACCTGCTGCTGCACGTGTAACAGAAAGGAGAAACCAAGATGAGCTATCGAATCGACGCCCCCGCCAGTGCGCTGCAAGAACTGCCGACGACGCTGCGCGCGCAAGCCGCGCGCTCGACTGCCGACTACCGCGCACTCGACGCCGCGCATCATATCCATCCGTTCTCCGACATGGGTTCGCTCAACAAGGCAGGCAGCCGCGTGATCGTGAAAGCGAAAGGCGTGTATCTGTGGGACTCCGAAGGAAACCAGATCATCGACGGGATGGCCGGACTCTGGTGCGTGAACGTCGGCTACGGGCGCAAGGAACTGGCCGATGCGGCCTACAAGCAGCTCCAGGAGCTGCCGTTCTACAACACCTTCTTCAAGACCACGCACCCGCCGGTGATCGAGCTTTCGGCGTTGCTCGCCGAGGTCTCGCCCGAGCCGTTCAACCACTTCTTCTATTGCAACAGCGGCTCGGAAGGCAACGACACGGTGCTGCGCATCGTGCACCAGTACTGGCTCACGCAGAACAAGCCTTCGAAGAAGGTCGTCATCTCGCGCAGGAACGCCTATCACGGCTCGACCATCGCGGGCGGCACGCTCGGCGGCATGGGCTACATGCATGAGCAAATGCCCTCGAAGGTCGAGAACATCGTCCATATCGATCAACCGTATTTCTTCGGCGAAGCGCAAGGCAACATGACGCCCGAGGAGTTCGGTCTCGCGCGTGCGCAGCAGCTCGAAGCGAAGATTCTGGAAGTGGGCGCGGAGAACGTGGCCGCCTTCATCGGCGAGCCGTTCCAGGGCGCGGGCGGCGTGATCTTCCCGCCCGCCACCTACTGGCCGGAAATCCAGCGCATCTGCCGCAAGTACGACATCCTGCTGTGCGCCGACGAAGTGATCGGCGGGTTCGGGCGCACCGGCGAATGGTTCGCGCATCAGCACTTCGGCTTCGAGCCCGACCTCATCACGATGGCCAAGGGCCTCACGAGCGGCTACGTGCCGATGGGCGCGGTGGGCATTCACGACCGCATCGCCAAGGCGCTCATCGAGAACGGCGAATTCAACCACGGCCTCACGTATTCGGGCCATCCGGTGGCGGCCGCCGTCGCGATCGCGAACCTCAAGCTGCTGCGCGACGAGCGCATCGTCGAGCGCGTGAAGACGGACACCGGCCCGTACTTCCAGCAGCGCCTGCGCGAAACGTTCGGCAATCACCCGATCATCGGCGACATCGCGGGTGCCGGACTCGTGGCGGGCCTGCAGCTCGCCCAGGACCCGAAGGCGCGCAAGCGCTTCGCGGACGGCGGCGACGTGGGCACGCTCTGCCGCGACTTCTGCTTCAACGGCAATCTCATCATGCGCGCCACGGGCGACCGCATGCTGCTCTCGCCGCCGCTCGTCGTCACGCGTGGCGAGATCGACGAAATCGTGTCGAAGGCGAAGCACGCCATCGACGCAACCGCGCAACAACTGGGACTTTCGTAACGCTGCAAACGTCTGGGCTGGCGGCGCACAACGGGGTGCGGGCGCCGCCCGCCAACCTTCACCTTCTGGGGATATCCACATGAGTGTCAGTCATCTTCGCCATGCCGTCGCGCTGGCCGCCCTCGCCGTGTGCGCGGGCCTCACGGCCACATCCAGCGAGCCGGCGCGTGCCGCAGACAATCAGCTCAACGTCTACAACTGGTCCGACTACATCGCGAAAGACACGATCCCGAACTTCGAAAAGGAGTCGGGCATCCACGTGAAGTACGACAACTACGATAGCGACGACACGCTGCAGGCCAAGCTGCTGGCAGGCAGCTCGGGCTACGACGTCGTCGTGCCCACCTCGAACTACATGGCCAAGCAGATCCAGGCCGGTGTCTACCAGAAGCTCGACAAGTCGAAGCTCCCCAACCTCTCGAATCTCGATCCTGTGCTAATGCACATGATCGCCGACGCCGATCCGGGCAATCAGTACGGGGTGCCCTGGGCCTATGGCACGGACGGCATCGGCTACAACCAGGAGGCCATCGAAAAGGCATTGGGCCCGAACGCACCCGTGGATAGCTGGGCGCTCATTCTCGACCCCGCCAATCTCTCGAAGCTCAAGGGCTGCGGCGTGTCGTTCCTCGACCAGGCCGCCGACGTGTTCGCGGCCACGCTGCAATACATGCACAAGGACCCGAACAGCACGAACCCGGCCGACTACCAGGCCGCCTATGAAGTGCTGAAGAAAGTCCGCCCGTATATCACGCAGTTCAACTCGTCGGGCTACATCAACGACCTCGTGAACAACGACATTTGCGTGGCGTTCGGCTGGTCGGGCGACGTGGGCATCGCACACCGCCGCGCCGAAGAAGCGAAGCGTGCGTATCACATCAAGTTCTCGAACGTGAAGGAAGGCGGCCTGCTGTGGTTCGACGTGATGGTCGTGCCGAAGGACGCCCCGAACCCCGAGAACGCGATGAAGTGGATCAACTACATCGAAGACCCGAAGGTCAACGCGGCCATCACCAACACCGTGTTCTATCCCACTGCGAACAAGGCCGCGCGCCAGTACGTGACGCCGGCGGTTGCACAGGACCCCACCGTTTATCCGTCCGAAGACGTGCTCAAGAAGATGACGCTGATGAAGCCGATGCCGGCCGAGATCCTGCGCCTCGAAAACCGTCTGTGGTCGCAG
>DATEJU010000534.1:0-4102 GCA_035277805.1 Paraburkholderia sp.
GCGCCGCGCACGACCACGCTGCTCGACATGCCCGATGCGCGTTGCTACACGACAAGCGAGCATCGTGGCTTGCTGGAGATGTGCCGCGATCTCGGCGAGATGGTGGAAGCCGGCGACGTGCTCGCGCGCGTGCACGACATCGACCGCACCGGCGCGCGCCCCGTGGAATATGTCGCGCGGCGCAGCGGACTGCTCGCGGCGCGCCACTTTCCTGGGCTCGTGCAGGCGGGCGACACCGTGGCCGTGGTCGCCGACGTGGTCGAGCGCAATCTGAGCGTCACGGCATGAGCACGATGGGCATGGTCAAGCTCGATCGCTACGACCTCGCGATCCTGCGCATCCTCGAACGCGATGGCCGCATCACCAAATCGAAGCTCGCGGAAGAGGTGAACCTGTCGATCTCGCCCGCGTGGGAGCGCGTGCGCAAGCTCGAAGAGAGCGGCGTGATTCGCGGTTATCGCGCGGACGTCGACTGGCCGGGCGTGGTGAAGGGCAGCCGCATCGTCGTGGAGGTGACGCTCTCGCGGCACACTGCGCCCGACATGCGGCGTTTCGAAGAGCGCATCGGCGCGGCCGACGAAGTGATGCAATGCTATGCAACGGGCGGCGGCGTCGATTACGTGCTGCACGTGATGGCGCGCGACATCGATCACTATCAGCGCTTTATCGATGGCTTGCTCATGGAGGATCCTGGCATCGAGCGCTACTTCACCTACATCGTCACGAAGGTGGTGAAGTGCGCGCCGGCCAGCGTGCCGGCGTGGGTATCCGAAGACGCTTGACGAGCACGTGAATTTCTCGCGTTGCTGCACGCGAGTTCAAAAATAACCGCAAAAACGCGGCCTCAAAACCAAAAATTTCGCGTGCGCCGCCAGAGCAGAATGGACTCCATCGCATCCATATCGACCAAGGAGGAGCAGACGACATGTTGCACGGACATCCCATCCTGTTCAAATCGCTGTGCTACGTGGACGGCCGCTGGGTCCACAGTGACAGCGCCGCCACGGTGGCGGTGCAGAATCCCGCCGATCAATCGGTGATCGGCTATGTGCCGATGCTCGAGCGCACGCAGATCGTCGCCGCCATCGATGCGGCGCAGCGCGCTTTCGAATCGTGGCGCTGGGTGCCGCAGCAGCAGCGCAGCGCCGCATTGCTGCGCTGGCACGCGCGCATCCTGCGCCATCAGGACGATCTCGCGGCGTTGCTCTCGCTGGAGCAGGGCAGGCCGCTCGCGCAAGCGCAAGGCGAGATTCGCTATGCGGCGAGCTTCGTCGAATGGTTCGCACATGAAGCGAAGCGTCTCGCGGGCCGCACGATTCCCACGCATATCGACGGCGCGCACCTTGGCACGGTGATGGAGCCCGTGGGCGTGGCCGCGCTCATCACGCCGTGGAATTTCCCGGTCGCGATGATCACGCGCAAGGCCGCCGCCGCGATCGCGGCGGGCTGCACGACGCTCGTGAAGCCCGCGCACGAGACGCCCTATTCGGCGCTCGCGCTCGCGCAACTGGCCGAGGAAGCGGGCTTCCCCGCGGGTGTCTTCAACGTGGTGATCGGCGAGCCGCGGATGGCCATGGAAACGCTCGTGAGCGACACGCGCGTGCGCGCCGTGAGCTTCACCGGATCGACGCGCGTGGGCGCGCTCGTCACCCAGGCGGCAGCGCGCGCGGGCATCAAGAAAGTGGCCCTCGAACTGGGCGGCAATGCGCCGTTCATCGTGACGGCGGACGCGGATCTCGAGCAGGCCGTGAAAGTGGCCGTGGCCGCGAAATTCCAGACCTCGGGCCAGGACTGCTGCGCGGCCAACCGCATCTTCGTGGCGCGCGCGCTTTACGCAGCATTTGTGGAGCGCTACGCGGTGGCCGTGGGCGCGCTCAAGACCGGCCCCGCGTTCGAGGCGGGCGTGGACGTCGGGCCGCTCATGCATCAGGCCGCGTTCGACAGCACCGTGGCGCGCGTAGCCGATGCGCGCGAGAAGGGCGCACGCATCGTGGCGGGCGGCGAGGCGCACGCGCTCGGCGGCTGGTACTTCGAGCCCACCGTGATCGCGGACGCCGCGCCCGGCATGCGCGTCTACGACGAAGAAAACTTCGCGCCCATTTCCGCCGCCTGCGCGTTCGACACGCTCGACGAAGTGATCGCGAAGGCGAACGACACCGAGTACGGGCTCGCGGCCTATGTGTGCGCGACGAACGTCAACACCATCTTTCAGCTCGTGCGCCGGCTCGACTTCGCGATGGTGTCGGTCAATGGCGTGAAGTTCACCGGCGCGCCCGTCCCGTTCGGCGGCATGAAGGCCTCGGGCCTCGGCCGCGAAGGCGGCGTGGAAGGCTTCGAGCCGTTCGTGGAAACCAAATATTTTTGTCTTGGCAATCTCGGCCTGCCGCTCGCGGCAACGGCCTGAATTCAGTATCAGGAGCCCATCATGACGCAAAACCTCGACGCACTGTTCCAGCAAGACCGCGCGCATTTCATGCACCCCTCCACGCACGCCTACGATCACGAAAGCGGCGCGCTGCCGGGCAAGATCGTGCGCGGCGCGCACGGCATTCGCATCGAAGACCACCAGGGCAAGCAGTATATCGACGCCTTCGCCGGCCTCTACTGCGTGAATATCGGCTATGGCCGCACCGAAGTAGCGGACGCCATGTACGCGCAGGCCAAGCAGCTCGCGTATTACCACACCTATGTGGGCCACTCGTCGGACGCCATCATCGAGCTCTCGTCGCGCATCATCGACTGGTCGCCGGCCGGCATGAAGAAGGTGTACTACGGCATGTCCGGCTCGGACGCCAACGAAACGCAGGTCAAGATCGTCTGGTACTACAACAACGTGCTGGGACGCCCGAACAAAAAGAAGATCATCTCGCGCGAGCGCGGCTATCACGGCTCGGGCATCGTGACGGGCAGCCTCACGGGCCTGCCGGGCTTCCATCAACATTTCGATCTGCCAATCGATCGCGTGAAGCACACGATTTGCCCGCACTGGTATCGCAAGGCGCCGGCCGGGATGAACGAGACCCAGTTCACCGCGTACTGCGTGGAAGCGCTCGAAAAGCTGATCGCGCGCGAGGGCGCCGATACGATCGCGGCCTTCATCGCCGAGCCGGTGATGGGCACGGGCGGCATCATCGAGCCGCCTGCCGGCTACTGGCCCGCGATCCAGGCCGTGCTGAAGCAGCACGACATTCTGCTGATCTCCGACGAGGTGGTGTGCGGCTTCGGTCGTCTGGGCTCGAAGATGGGCGCGCAGCACTATGGCATTCAGCCCGATCTCATCACGGTCGCGAAGGGGCTCACGAGTGCGTATGCACCGCTCTCGGGCGTGATCGTGGGCGAGAAGGTCTGGGACGTGATCGCGCGCGGTTCGCAGGAGCACGGGCCGATGGGTCATGGCTGGACCTATTCGGGCCATCCGGTGTGCGCCGCTGCGGCGCTGGCCAATCTCGACATTCTCGAACGCGAGAACATCGTCGATAACGCCGCGCAGGTGGGCGCGTACTTCGGCGCGAAGCTGCGCGAGGCGTTCGATGCGCATCCGCTCGTGGGCGAAGTGCGCAGCGTGGGCATGCTCGGCGCGCTCGAATTCATGGCGGACAAGGAAGCCCGCACGCCGTTCGATGCCACGCTGAAGATCGGGCCGCAGGTGTCGGCGGCGGCGCTCAAGCGCGGTGTGATCGCGCGCGCGATGCCGCACGGCGATATTCTCGGCTTCGCGCCGCCGCTCGTGATGACGCGTGCGGAGGCCGATGAAATCGTCGGCATCGTGCGCGAGGCCGTGGATGAAGTGGCCGAGAAGAATCTGGCCGTGGCGGGTTGATGATGTGAAGGGTGCAGTTCCCGCCGATGGGCGGGAATAATGAAGCCGCCGTACACGCAGGTACGGCGGTTTTTTTTTCGAACTACGCCGACGCGCTCGGTCGGTTCCTGTGCCGAATGGCGCCCGCACCGCCAGCGCGAAGAGGAACGCCATGCATTGCCGGGGGCGCATTGTTTTAAATCAGAAATTACCGTCAAATGCAGGGCTTTTTGTTCATATTGCATCAGCGCACATTGTCGATCCAAATGAAATTGGGTAAAAGCGGTAACTCGCGTAACCTTT
>DATEJU010000535.1:0-3534 GCA_035277805.1 Paraburkholderia sp.
CCATGCCGCGACCATCACTGCCACTGCCCGCACACCGCCCCTCCCTCGAATAGCCATTCTTTCCGCCTGCATCGGCCGGCGATTATACCCAACCAAAATTTGCAAAAATCCAGATATGGACTAGTATCATAGAAAAGTTCACATAAAGACCAGATCATGTCACCTGCGCCTCGATCCTCCTCCGCTGCGCCTGCGCGGCATACCGGCGCCGAGCCATCGCCAGCCGAGATGGCGGCGGCTGGACTGCGCGCCTTTTTCAATATCGCGCGCGACTGGGATCTCTCCGTCGAAGAGCAGATCGTCCTGCTCGGCTCGCCCGGCCGCTCGACGTTCTTCAAATGGAAGCAGGCGCCGCAGTCCGCGCGGCTCGGCCGCGATACGCTCGAGCGCCTTTCGCTGCTGCTCGGCATCTACAAGTCGCTGCAGATCCTCCTGCCGCGCCCCACCGCCGCCGATGCCTGGGTCAAGCGCCCCAACAGCGCGCCGCCGTTCGGCGGCCGGCGCGCGCTCGACCGTTTGCTCGCAGGCAATGTCAGCGACCTCGTGGCGGTGCGTCAGTATCTCGACGCGATGCGGGGCGGCTGGGCGTGAAAAAACACACGATACGAGATGCGGCACAAGAGTCGCACCAGCACGCCACGCCCGACTCGGGTCCGGCGGACACGGCCTGGCAGGCACGCTGGCCCAGCACAGCACTCGACTGGTCGCCCGCGTTCCGCGTGACCCCCACGCGCTTTCCCGCCGTGAATCTGTTCGACCGCGTGGCCTCGCCCGAGGACTTCGAGGCGCTCTACGCGCTCGAAGCGCTGACCAATGACCGTCTGCGCACGGAGACCGGCGACCTCGATCTCGTGCCGCGCGAAGAGCGTCGCTTCGGCCCCGGCTACGGCCCGATCATGGCCGCGTTCACGCACCTGAACCCGCAGGGCAGCCGGTTTTCCGACGGCACCTATGGCGTGTTCTACTGCGCGCGCTCGCGTGCGACGGCCATCGCCGAGACGCGTTATCACGCAGGCCGCTTTCTCGCCGCGACGCGCGAGCCGCCGCTGCGTCAGCAGATGCGGCTCTATACGGTGATGGCACAAGGCACGGTCGTCGATCTGCGCGGGCTCGTCGCGGCGCATGCATCCTCGCGTGAACCCGCGCATGAACCCGCTCAATTGTCCGATCCGGCCGTGCTCGCGCCCGACGACTACATGGCGGGTCAGGCGTTAGGCCGCGCGGTGCGGGCGGCAGGCGCGCCCGGCATCGCCTATCCATCGGTGCGCGACGCGGGCGGCGAATGCCTCGCCGCGTTGCGCACGATGCTGCTGCATGCGTGCCATCACGCCGCCTACCTCGAATACAACTGGAACGGCGAAACCATCGACATGGTGTTCGAATTGACCGCCTCGTACGGCCAGGAGGGCACATAAGGCCCACAAGCGGGCCAGTGCCGGGAAAGCGGTGCAGGAGCGCGCAACCAGCCACGCGAGCGCCGTGCGCCAAAGAAGCGCCAGAAAAGCACACGGGAGCCGCGCAGGAAGCGCGTTCAGGGCAGCGCCATCTCGGCCGCGCCCATCGCGCGCGCCGCCTGCACGGAGATCGACCAGTGCCGGGGCGTGAGCGCCTCGACCATCGTCAAGCGTCCTTCGGGAATGAAGGCGCCGGTATCGATGAACGTCTGCGAGCCGATCTGGCGCAACTCGCGCACGGGGGTGTGTCCGCAGTAGGTGAGCGAAAGCGCGTAATGCGGCAGCGTCGCCGCGTTGAAGGCCAGCTCGCGCCCCCACAGCATGCGCTCGCGCACTTCGGCATCGAACTGGCCGGCGTCGAGTTCGGCATCGTCGCCGAAGAATTCCGCGTGCAGCACGTTAAAGCGCGTGGCGCCCTCGCCTACCACGCGCGCGAGCGGCAACTCGCGCAGCCGCTTCGCATGCGCGGCCAGCGCCTGCTCGGGCAGCCCCTGCGCCCAGCCCCCGCCGATGCCATACCAGCGGTGCCGCGCGAGGCGCCCTTCCGCGACGGCGCACAGCGCATCTTCGTGATTGCCGAGCACGGCGTAGAACCAGGGCTTGTCGAGCAGCGCGAGCGCCTCCTCGCACTGGTCGCCGCGGTCGACCAGATCGCCCACCGAAAACAGACGGTCGCGCGCGGCGTCGAATCCGACTTTGCGAAGCAGATAGCGCAAGGCGTCCACGCAGCCGTGCAGGTCGCCGATCACGAAATCGCGACCGGCCGCATTGGCCACGTGATGCTGGACGACAGGAGCGAGAGTTGGCGTCATCGCTTCATCATAGCGCCGCACGGTCGCCACGTATGCGCGCCAATTATCTTTTCGCGGGCGGTTTTCGCGCAGCCCGCTGGCGGCATGAGCGAAGCACGCAGCGGCCGTCAGCGCCGGAACGCGCGCTCAGGCCCGCGTGCAGCCGATGCCGCACCCGAGCCGCAGCGGCTGCGCACCATCGCTGCACACGACTGCCGCCCGTTACTGCGCCTGAGCGCGCAACGCCGCAACTTCGTCCGGCGTGATGCGCGCCTGCGGATTGCCGAACTGCTTCGTCACGTAGTTCGCAATGGCCGCCACCTGATCGTTGCTGAGCTCGTCGCCGAACGCCGGCATCAGCACGTCGGCGTCTTTGGTCTGGCGCCGCACGCCGTGCAGGATCGTCATCGTCAGGTTGTTCGGGCTGGCCGCACCCGCCACGCTGTTATGAATGAGCGACGGATACGCCCCCGGCGCGCTCGCGCCTATCCCCGCGCCGGTCCAGTTGTGGCAACTCGCGCAATTCGCCACGAATAGCTGCGCGCCGTTCACGCTCGTGATGGGCGTGCCGCGCAGCGCGGTGATGTCGTCGTTGGCGGGCTTGCCGAATGAATCGCGCGAGCGCGTCACGCCGCCCGCCACGGGTGGTTGCCCGCGCAAATAGGCGGTGATGGAGCGCAAGTCCTCGCTGGTCAGGTATTGCGTGGAGTTCTGCACGACTTCGGCCATCGGCCCTGCGGCGTTCGCGTGGCCGGCCGCCACGCCGGTGGCGAGATAGCGCATGAGCGCGTCATCGCTCCAGCCGCCGATGCCGCCCGCGCGGTCCGGCGTGATGTTGTACGCCTGCCAGCCCGCCTGCGTCGCACCCGAGAAGCGCTCGCTCGACTTCAGGCCCTGCATGAAGTTACGCGGCGTGTGGCACTCCTCGCAATGCGCGAGTCCTTCGACCAGATATGCGCCGCGGTTGTACTCGGCGCTCTTTTGCGGATCGGGCACGAAGCGCCCTTCGTCGAAATTGAAGAGGTTCCAGAAGATCATCAGCCAGCGCTGATTGAACGGGAACCGCAGTTCGTTTGCGGGCGGCTTGTAATGGATCGGCGCGAGCGTGTTCAGGTACGCGCGGATCGCCAGCACGTCCTGTTCCGTCACGCGCGTGAACTCCACGTACGGGAACGCGGGATAGAGCCGCTCGCCGCTCTTGCCCACGCCCTCGTGCATGGCGCGCATGAAGTCGGAGTCGGTCCACTGGCCGATGCCGGTGTCGGGGTCGGGCGTGATGTTGGGCGTGT
>DATEJU010000536.1:0-2266 GCA_035277805.1 Paraburkholderia sp.
GCGTTTGTCCAGCGCCTTGCCGAGCCGGATCACGTCGCCGCCGGGCTGCATCGTGATGCCGATGCCGAGCACGGCCTTGCCCTGGAAGCGCATCTGCGTGGCGGGCGGATCGTCGTAGCCGCGCCGGATCGTGGCGATGTCACCAAGGCGGAAGCTGCGGCCATTCACGCTGATGAGCGTGTCCGCCAGTGCCTTGAGGTCGCTGTACTGGCCGCTCGGCCGCACGAATACGCGGTCGTCGGCGGTGGTGAGCGTGCCGGCCGCGGCGACGCTGTTCTGCGCGCCGAGCACCTGGCCGATCTGCGTGGGCGAAATGCCGAGGCGCGTGAGCTGCGCGTTGGGAATCTCCACGTAGATGCGCTGGTTGGGATCGCCGAAATAATCGACCTTGCCGACGTCCTTCACGCGCAAGAGCTCTTCGCGCAGGTTGTCGGCATAGTCGTGCAGTTGCGCGGGCGAGAAGCCGTCGCCTTCGAGTGCGTAGATGTTGGTGTAGACGTCGCCGAATTCGTCGTTGAAGAACGGGCCTTGCACGCCGGGCGGCAGCGTCGGCGCGATGTCGCCCACTTTCTTGCGCACCTGGTACCAGGTCTCGCGTACCGCGCTCACGGGCGCTGAGTCCTTCATCGTGAAGAACACCAGCGATTCGCCGGGGCGCGAGTAGCTGCGCAGGAAGTCGATATACGGCGTCTCCTGGAGTTTGCGGCCGATGCGGGTGGTGACTTCGTCCTCGACCTGGCGCGCGGTGGCACCGGGCCAGAAGGTCTGGATCACCATCACGCGGAACGTGAAGGGCGGATCTTCGGACTGCGAAAGGCGCGTATAGGAGAGCGCGCCGAAGATCGTGGCGAGCGCGATCACGAATGTCACCAGGGCCTGATGGCGCAGCGCCCATGCCGAAAGATTGAAGCGTCCCTCTTCGTGATCGAAGCCCGGTTCCTGGTCACTGCGCTGGCCACCGAGCTCGCTCATGACGCGAAATCCTCAGGGTGCAGCGGCGCGACCGGGCGCACCTTCTCGCCCGCGGTGACCGTATGCACGCCTTGCAGCACGATGCGCTCGCCGTCCTTCAGGCCCTGGGTGACGGTGATCGTGCGCGCGTCGTAGCGCGAGACGCTCACGCGGCGCAGCTGCAGCACGTTGTCCGTGCCTTGCACGACCCACAGTGCGGGTGCGTTGCCGTCGTGAAAGAGGGCGGTGGCCGGGATGGTGAAGGCGCCGCCGTCCGCCTGCGCGGCATTGGCGGCGCTGCTCGCGAGCGCGACATTCGCTGTCATGCCGAGGCGCACGTCGGGGCCCGGCTGCTCGAGCGTGAGCTTCACGCGCCACGTGCGGCTTTGCGGGTCGGCGGCCGCGGCCAGCTCGCGCACCCTGGCCGTGAAGTGGCGGCCCGGCAGCGCGGGCAGGGTGACCTGCGCGGCGTCGCCGGTGTGCAGGGCGCCGATGGCGTTTTCGGGCAGATCGCTCACCACGTCGACGTCGCCACTCCACGCGAGCTGGTAGACGGGCTGGCCGGCTTGCACGTTCTGGCCAGTGTCGGCGTTCTCGGCGGTGATGGTGCCGGCGTGATCGGCCACGAGCCCAGTGTAGCGGCGCTGATCCTGGGCGAGCGCGAGTTGCTGCCGCGCCTGGTCGCGTTGCGCCACGGCCGAAGCGTAGGCATCCTGCGTTTGTTCGAGCTGCGCGCGAGCGATGAGATTGGCCTGGGCCTGTGCGCTATCGCGATCGAGCTGCTGCTTCGCGAAGGCATAGCGGTGCTGGGCGGCGTCGTATTGCGCCTGCGCGCTCGCCGCATTTCTGTCGTAGTCGGCCGGGTCGAGGCGCGCGAGCACCTGGCCGGGCTTGACGGTGTCGCCAAGGTGCACGCTGCGCTCGACGAGCTTGCCATTCACGCGAAACGAGAGTGGGGTGGCATAGCGCGCCTGCACGGTGCCGGGATAGGTGGCCGATGCGCCCTGGCCGTCGGGATGGACCGTCATCGAGACGACCGGGCGCGGCGAGGGCGCCACCTCTGGCTTCTTCCCGCAGGCGGAGAGGCCAGTGAGCGCGCATAGCGCGACCAATGACGCAATCGGGCCGACAAGGCGCGCCCGTGCGCGCCGCAGCGTCTGTGGCGCTTGCCGGACGGACTGGACGGGTGGAGCGGATTCGACGAACCCACCGGATTGACCGCGCATCCTGCTCGATGCGCCATGACCGCAACGATTCACGTGGACCTCGACATGCCTGGAACGCATGCGCGCAGGCTCCGTGCATCGTGCTCGTT
>DATEJU010000537.1:0-3432 GCA_035277805.1 Paraburkholderia sp.
TTCCAGTCGGGAATGAGCTCGTCGATGGCGCGCGGGTCCATGACCGCGCCCGAGAGGATATGCGCCCCGATCTCCGAGCCCTTCTCCAGCACGCATACGCCGATCTCGACGCCTTTTTCCTGCGCCAGCTGTTTCAGGCGGATTGCGGCGGAAAGCCCTGCCGGGCCGCCACCTACGATCACCACGTCGTATTCCATCGACTCGCGTGGACCGTATTGCTCCAAAAGACTTGCGGGGGTCATCAAAGCTCCTCTTGCCATTAGAATGCTTTTTTCGGGTTCGTATTGTCGGGTAACGTTCCCCGCGCCGCAACCCAACACGTTTGTTTTGGCACGATCGTTCTATTTTATGCCAGAATGCCCGGCACGCTGCCGGTGGCGCATTCCGGCGCTCTTTCATCCTTGAACAGGAAGCGGAAATGGGCCGTTCGATCAATCTGGAAGGTAAGGTGGCGATGATCACCGGCGCGTCGAGCGGTCTGGGCAAGCGTTTTGCCCAGGTGCTCTCGCAGGCCGGCGCGAAAGTCGTGCTGGCGAGCCGGCGCGTGGAGCGCCTCAAGGAACTGCGTGCCGAAATCGAGGCCGGCGGCGGCGCCGCGCACGTGGTTTCGCTCGACGTAACGGATTACCAGAGCATCCGTTCGGCGGTCGCGCATGCGGAGACCGAGGCGGGGACCATCGACATTCTCGTCAACAACTCGGGTGTCTCGACGACCCAGAAGCTCGCGGACGTCACGCCCGCCGACTTCGAGTACGTGTTCGACACCAACACCCGGGGCGCCTTCTTCGTCGCCCAGGAAGTGGCCAAGCGCATGATCATGCGTGGCAACGGCGGCGGCTCGAAGCCGGCGTACCGCATCATCAATATTGCTTCGGTGGCGGGCTTGAACGTGCTGCCGCAGATCGGCCTTTACGCCATCAGCAAGGCGGCCGTCGTGCACATGACGAAGGCCATGGCGCTTGAGTGGGGGCGGCACGGCATCAACGTGAACGCGATCTGTCCCGGTTATATCGACACCGAGATCAACCATCACCACTGGGCGACCGAGCAGGGCCAGAAGCTCATCTCGATGCTGCCGCGCCACCGTGTGGGCACGCCTGCGGATCTCGACGGCCTGTTGCTGCTGCTGGCCGCCGACGAGTCGGCGTTCATGAACGGGTCGATCATCACCGCCGACGATGGCTTCGCCCTGACGTGAGCCCCGGGGGATCCACGCGGAGGGCCGGTTTCGCTGCGCCGATCCGTGGCGCGACGTACACTCGCGCCTCCGGGTAACACGAAGTCGAAGCACGAGTAGCGTAATAAGCGTAATGAGTGAATACCACCCTGTTTTTGAAATGACCATGCCGATCCGCTGGGGCGACATGGATGCGTTCGGCCACGTGAACAACACGGTCTATTTTCGCTACATGGAGCAGGTGCGGATTTCCTGGTTCGAGCACCTTGGTGTAGGCAGCGAGAGTCGCGAGCGAGCCAACGGACAGGGGCCCGTGATCGTGAACGCGTCGATGGAGTTCCTCAAGCAGCTGCACTATCCAGGCGACATCATCTGCACGATGACGGTGGGCCAGCCGGGCCGCAGCAGCTTCGATACCGGCTTCGAGCTGCGCCGCGTGGACGAACCCGACACCGTGTACGCGCGCGGCAACGCGCGCTGCGTCTGGATCGACTACGAGGCGGGTAAATCCGTGCCGATCCCCGACAGCCTGCGCGCGACCATCGAAAATGCCCCGCTCGTGAAGGCGCACTGACTCCCTTCCTCACGGCGCGCGCATCGCCCGCGCGCGCCGCTTCCACGCGGTGTCAATGCCGCCGCTTCATCCCGCTTGAAGGCTGTGTGAACGCCGCTTCAATGTCCGAGCAGCCGCTGCAGCAGTTCGGTGGCGTTGCCCGTGTCGTACTTGCGCATGAGCCGCGCGCGGTAGATGTCCACCGTGCGCGAGCTGATGTCGAGAATCTTCCCGATCTGCTTGCTCGTCTTGCCCGTGACCAACTGCGCCGCGATTTCGCGCTCGCGCGGCGTGAGCTCGACCGCCACGCGCCGTGTGGCGCTCAGGTCCTCGAAGGTCCAGACGCCCGCGGCGTGCGGCTCCGCGCGGTCGAGCGAGCGGCCCGTGACGTGGCACCAGAAGAGCTCGCCGTCGGCGCGCTTCATGATACGGTCGTCGGCGTAGCTGCCCTGGGCCGTCATGATGGGCGGAATGCGCTCGCCGATGCGCTCGAACTCGACCTCCGACGGATACAGCACCAGAAACGACTGGCCGACGAGCGCCTCGCGCGGGCAGCGGAAGATGGCGCAGAGCGCCTCGTTGCAATCCTCGATGATGCGTGCACGTGCGAGCACGAGCCCGATTGGCGCGAGGTGGAACGCGGTCTGGTAGTCGAGCGCGGTGGCAGCGGTAGCGGGTTCGGGCATGACGGGTAGCGTGATACGGGTATGGCTTTATGTAGTTTTGCGTATTGTGCCGCAACACTTGCCCAGCGTACGCTTGGCAACCATTGGAGGGCCGCGCGGGGCACAAGGCCGGGTTCACGGCAACGGCACTCGCGCATGACTAGAATGGTGCATCCGGGCGGTCGTTGCGCCTGCGTGCCGGGCTGCACGAGCAGTCCAACGAATAAGCGGAACAAGCGGAACAAGCGCATCAACGTATTTCCATACGAGGAAGGGACACACTGATGAACAAGGTCTATAAAAGCGCGGCTGCCGCGCTCGAAGGCATCGTCAAGGACGGACAAACGTTCGCGGTAGGCGGTTTCGGGCTCTGCGGCATTCCCGAAGCGCTGATCGGCGCGCTGCACGATTCGGGCGTGAAGGGCATTACCTGCATCAGCAATAACGCGGGCGTGGACGGCTTCGGCCTTGGCTTGCTGCTCGCGACGCGCCAGATCAAGAAAATGATCTCGTCTTATGTGGGCGAGAACAAGGAATTCGAGCGCCAGTATCTTGCGGGCGAGCTCGAGCTCGAATTCACGCCGCAGGGCACGCTGGCTGAAAAGCTGCGCGCGGGCGGCGCGGGCATCCCGGCATTTTTCACCAACACCGGCTTCGGCACGCTCATCGCCGAAGGCAAGGAAACGCGCCAGTTCGGCGACAAGCACTACGTGCTCGAGCATTCGCTCACGGCCGATGTGGCGCTCGTGAAGGCCTGGAAGGCCGACAAGTCGGGCAACCTGATCTATCGCCGCACGGCGCGCAACTTCAACCCGATGTGCGCGATGGCGGGCAAGATCACCGTGGTGGAGGTGGAGGAGATCGTCGAGAACGGCGAACTCGATCCGGATGCGGTCCATACGCCGGGCATCTTCGTGCAGCGCATCGTGCTCAATGCGCACCCCGAGAAACGCATCGAACAACGCACCGTGCGCACGGCAGCGGGCAAGTGAGAAAGGAGACCGACCATGGCATGGAATCGTGACGAAATGGCCGCC
>DATEJU010000538.1:0-21616 GCA_035277805.1 Paraburkholderia sp.
GCAGCGTGAAGTCCCCCAGCACCAGCAGCTTCAGCGGCAGTTCCACCTCCGCCTTGGCATCCCCTGTCGCCGGACGATATACGATATTGACGCGCTCCTTCGGAGCGACTGACCCGTCAGATGCCATGGCCGATCCCCTTCTTGTACCCGTAGCTGTTGGTGAAAACAGAGAGCCTTCTTGTAGCCTCCGAGAATAGCGTTTACCTAATTCGCACGCCACAAAAATCTGTTTCTTGCACATTTGGCAATGCTTTTCTTTGCATGACGCGATTGCGATGCACAAGGAAATTCGCATGCCATATCGATGTCGTATGCAAACGAGTCAACCTGAATATCGTTATCGGGTTTTTTCCCGCTTCGGTCCGCGCGCCGTACGTGATACGCTACGCGCGCCTCGTCCATGCGCGTGCGATACGGCAAGCGACAGTGACGAAATACAGCGACGAAACACAGGAAAACGAACTGTCGTTCGGCGCATCGAGACGAGGTTGCACTTCCTGCGCGCCATGCGCCCGATTCACGTGGGCACGACATTGCGAGAGCCATGGATGCCATGGAGCATTGACGGTTTTTGTGTCAATCGTTTGAAAGCTTTTTAGTTGCCCCAACCGCCTGTTTCACAAGACGCAAGCATAAATCGGGCGCATGAATTCCCTGTGTGGCGAGTGCACGAACGATAACCTCCACACCACGATTTACCGTTGCAACGGTAAACAGCGGTAAACCATTGCACGAGAGACCATGTTGGCAAACCAGTATGAAATGCACGGAGATGTGCTAGTAGCGAACCTCGAAGGCGCGCTCAACAGCACGAACTCCGCGCAAGTCGAGGCCGAGATTCTGCGGCAGCTCGACCAGGGGATCAATCAGTTGCTGATCGACTTGAGCGCGCTCGACTACATTTCCAGCGCGGGGCTGCGCGTCGTGCTCGTGGCGGCCAAGCGGCTCAAGCAGTCCGCCGGCCTGCTCGTGCTGTGCGGCGTGCAGAACCAGATTCGCGAAGCCTTCGAAATCAGCGGCTTTCTATCGATCCTGAGTGTCGCGGACACGCGCGCACAGGCACTCGAGCGCTTTAACCAGGTGGCCTGAGAGACACGCCGGGGCAGTGCGTATTTCATCCGTAACACGGTACGCCTTTCCTGAAACAGGCTCGTAATGGCCCGCGGCCAGAATTCATCCCATGCGCAGAGACGAACTCTGGGCAATAACTGAAGACAACGCCGCAACCTGAACATCAACTGGAGAAATCATCATGCCGATGCCGTGCTATCTCGTACTCGAAGGCCAGAATCAAGGGAAAATCGAAGGCTCGACGAAGGTCAAGGGCCACGAAGGAAAGATCCTCGTGCAGGCCGTGGACCACACCATTGAAATTCCGAAGAGCCCGCAGACGGGTCTGCCCACGGGCAAACGGGTGCACCTGCCGATGACGCTGACGAAGGAAATCGACAAGTCCTCGCCCAAGCTGTTCCAGGCGCTCACCTCGGGCGAGCAGATGAAGGACGTGACGCTCGAGTACTACCGCATCTCGCCGAAGGGCACGGAAGAGAAGTACTACACCGTGAAGCTGTCGAACGCGATCCTGACGAACGTGCGTGCGTGGACGCCGAACTGCCTGGCGCTGGAGAACAAGCAGATGGGTCACATGGAAGATATCTCGTTCACCTACGAGAAGATCACGTGGACGTTCGACCCGGACGGCATCGAGGCGGAAGACTCGTGGCTCGCGCCGAAGTCCTGAGCGGCACGCACCGCGCCTGAACCCGCGGCTGAACGGCAACGGGCCCGCCGCAAGGCGGGCCCGTCTCACGCATGGGCCACGCGCGGCGCGACGCTCAGGCGCCGTTGCCCGAAAGCGCGGCGAGCGCCGCCGCGCGGTCGGGCAGAATGCGAAACAGCGAGTCGAAGCCGATCACCTGGAACACCTCGTGAACCGGCGCCGCGAGTCCCGCCAGCACGAGATCGTGCCCGGTGCCCTTCGCAATCTTCGCGGCCTTGAGCATCACGCGCAGCCCCGCCGAACTCACGTACTGCACGTCGGTGAGATCGAGCAGCACGCGTGCCGCGCTCTGCACGCGCTCGGGCAGCACTTCTTCGAGCTGCCCCGCCGTCGTGCTGTCCACGCGCCCCGACACGGCGATTGCCAGCACTTCGCCCTCGTTGACTTCGCTGATATTCATGTTTCCCTCGTAGATCAGTTTCGCGCCGGCGCGATGCGCTTCGCGAAGCTCAAACAGTTGTACGGCTCGCGGCGTTCGTAGGCCACCTCGTCCATCATCTTCTTGACGAGAAAGACGCCCAGCCCGCCAATCGCGCGATCCTCGACGCTGCTAGTCACATCGGGGTCGGCGAGCTGCAGCGGATCGAACGCGACGCCGTCGTCGATCACCTGTGCCCGCACCTCGTCGGCCGCGACCGTCACGAGGATGCGGATCGGCTGCTGCGCCGAGCCGTAGGCCGCGATGTTCGAGACGACCTCGTCGAACGCCATCGCAAAGGACTGCAGCAGCGCATGCGGCAAGCCGTGCGCGGCAAAAAATATGTCGAGTGAATCGACAAGGCCGCCGATATCCGGTGCGTGCACCGTCAACTGCGTATCGAATCGGTCGCTCACGTTCATGCCTTCGGCGGCTCGGCCGCCCCATAGTGAACTGCCAGGCAGGTAATGTCGTCGGACTGCGGCGCGCCATCGGCGAACTCGTAGACGCTGTCGACGAGCCGCTTGAGCAACGCCTCCACCCCGAGCCCCGCCGAAGCGGCAAGATGCCCGGCAAGGCGCGCTTCGCCGTACTCCTCTTCGGCGGGGTTGAACGCCTCGGTAATGCCGTCGGTGTAGAGCAGCAGCGTGGAGCCCGACGCGATCTGGGCGCTCGCCTGCACGAACGGCACGCCCTCGATCACGCCGAGCGCCATGCCGCCCGTGCCCGGCAGTTGGGAAACCGTGCCGTCCGGCGCGACCAGCCAGGGCGAATTATGCCCGCCATTCGCGTATTCGAGCATACCCGTGCCCGTGTCGAGAATACCGTAGAACAGCGTCACGAACATCGTGGCCTCGTTATCCTGCGCGAGCAGGTCGTTGGCGAGCGCGAGGCAGGTGCCGGGACCGGCTGCGCTCGGCGCGATCGCGCGCAGCAGCGTGCGCGCCACGGCCATGAACAGCGCGGCGGGCACGCCCTTGCCCGAGACGTCGGCGATCACCACGCCGAGCTTCTGGTCGGACAGCCAGAAATAGTCGTAGAAGTCGCCGCCCACCTCGCGCGCCGGAATCATTCGCGCGAACATCTGCAGATCGGGGCGCGAAGGAAAGCGCGTGGGCACGATCGACTGCTGCATGCGCCGCGCGACGTCGAGCTCCTGCTGGATCGACACGAGCTGCGTGTGCGCGTTGAATACGTGCTGGATGGTGAGGAACCAGGGGCGCCACGCCTGCGGAATATCGGGGATCGATTTCACCGAGCCGCGGTCTTCCTCCTGGATATAGCGCACGAGCTTTTGCGCGGGCACGATCGCGTCGCGGTAGGTGAAGCTGCTCGCGATCAGCAGCATCAAGGTGAGGCCCATGACGAGCAGCAGCACGCTCGGCACGCCCGTTTCCAGCGCCACCTTCACGAGATTCCAGCGCGGCACGAGCAGCACGAGACGGAACGGCGCGTTCTGGATACCGAGCGTCTCCACGTAATAGCCGTCCAGCTCGACGAGCTCGCCGTCCGCCGCCTGCAGCGTGGCCGGCAGATCGCGGCGCAATGCCGGCGGAAACGCGTCGGCGGCCTGCAGAATGGTTTGCGCGCCCGAACGCACGAGGGTGGGATGCGCGAGCAACTGCCCGCGATCGTTGATGATGAAGAGCGTGCCGAGGCTCGTGTCCCAGTTGCGCACGAACTGGTTGAGCCGCACGAGCGTGAGATCGAGCGAGACCGAACCGCGAAACGCCTTGTCGTCGTAGACCCCGGCCGAGGCCGTCACCATCACGCCCTGGCCCGCTTCGTCCAGATACACCGGCGTCCAGAGGATGTGCCGCGACGGATCCGCGGCGGGCTCGACGCCGGCGAAGAACTCCTTGTGCTTGAGCGAATCCGCGTAGAAGAACGTTTTCGACGACACCCACGGATAGATATTGATGAAGCGGTACGCCGACGTGTAATAGACCCAGGTCGCGCCGGGCAGATTGGCCTTGATGGTCTTGAACGTGCCGTTCAGGCTCAGCGCCATCTCCAGTTCGCGGTCGATGGCGGGCGTGCGCACGCCGACGAGCCCGGTCAGGTTGCCGGCGTCGGCGACGGTCCACGGCGGCGGCAACTGCTCGAGCTCGATGCTGCCGGGCGCGGCGCCCGGTTGCAGCGCGCGCAGCAGCATGGAAGGCTCGGCGCCCTGCGGATGCAGGTGAAACCAGGTTTGCGCCTGGATGCGCATCGTGTTGACGGCGTCCGAGGCGCTCTTGACGATGGCGTCGAGCGCCACGGCCTGCTCCTGCATGCGCTGGCCCAGGCTGGAGGTTTCGGCGCCCAGCGTCATCCGGAACTGGATGTAGACGAGCGCGCACGCGACGATCAGGACACCGACGAAGGTGCCGCGCATGACACGGTTGTAGCGGGCGAACAATGCCGCCGTCAGGTCAGCCATACGCTGTCTCGCTCCGTGGGAATCCGGCGCCATGCCGGTTGGGGTCGCGCGGCATCATCGGGCCAGGTTCGCGGCCATGGCCGGCGCGCTTCCGGTGCGGTCCCGCTGCGCTTCGTCGAAACCGATATGCGTGAGCCGCTTCTGGAACACGCCGAGGCTCGTCAGACGCAGGATCGCCGAAAACGCCTTGCGCGCCATCGAGCCGGGATCGGCGGCACGCGCGCCCTGCTCCGCGGCCAGCACGGCGATCAGCTCCTGGTAATCCTCGATGCCGGCCACCATCACGTCGAACCAGCTGAGCCACGCCGCCTCGATCGACGCATCCTGCAGCAGCACCTTGCACATGCGGCCGATGCGCGTGGCCTGATCGAGCAGGATCACGTCGATCTCCTCGTCGTTGGCGCTCAGGCGCTGGCGCAGCTCGCGGTCCCAGCGCACGCTGATCTCGGGAAGAAAAATGTAGCGCAGCCCCTGCACGAGACCGATGCGCCGCTCGGCCGAAGGAATAGTGGTGAAGCCGTCGATGGGCCAGCCGTCGCCCGGAAACTCGATGATCTGCCGCACGAGGTCGGTGGTGTCGGCAATGCGCCGGGGCTCCTTGAAGAGCACCGTGAGGCCGGGGCGCGCATTGTCGGTCCACTCGCCCGGCGACAGCACCCGGCCGACGAACGCGTCGGTCTGCGCGGCGGCCTGCGCGAGCCGGAACACGCCGGCGGCGAGCGCCGCCGCATTGAAGCCCTCCGCCGCCTTCACCTCCAGGCCGACCGAGAGCTCCTGGCTCACGCCGTAGCGTCCCAGCACGGGGCGCAGCACGATCTCCCGCACGTGGTCGTCGCCATTGAGCAGGCGCAGCAGCGGCTGCACGAACTCGTCGAAGCGCGCGCCCACCGGATAGACCCGCGAGGCCGGCAGCGTCACGACGCCGTGCCCGCGCAGGCGAGCCAGTCCGCCCGCGCTGGACTGCTGCGTCAAACCCACGAAATAATGGTCTGTATGGTCGACCATCGACATTCCCCGAACGCGGCCCCTTGAATGCAGCAGCATGCATGCGTTGCAACCGCCACCACCTCAGCGTAGAGGACAAACGGGAACGCACGCCTCGCGCCGTCTTGCGGCGAGACTTTCACAGGCCTGTCCCCTCATGCTGTCTTTCTCGGTATTGCTGTTGACTGCGCAGGGTCGCTGCTGACGACAGCGAGACGAAAACTCGCGAAACCGCGCACAAGTTCGAATACGTCCGTACGTTTTTGTGCGGGACCGTCCATGCAGCAAAACGCGCAGTGAAGGTACCCAAACAAACCGGCAGTGTCAATCGCGACCTCGGCAAAGCGCGCCTCGCTGCATCGCTTCGAGCCCGCTGGCGACGGCGCGTCATTTCAGTGTGGCTCAAGTCTTCATGTTCGTGGTCGTAAACCCGATGGTGGCGCAATGCAGGCCACTGCCGCTGCAAAACAGGAAGAACCGTGGCGCCGAACCGCTCGGCCAGCGATTGAGACGGATTGACTAACGTCTGCGGCTGCGCCCATGCCAGACTTTCCCGCAGCGAACAGTGCGGGAACAGAGCCCGCACCTGGCCTGCGCCTCGCTCAGCACTTCCTGGCATGCAAAGGAGAAGACGTGAAGAAGCATAGTGGACGACGGGATGAAGCCAGCGGCGTCAATGCCGAGCCCGCCAGTGCCAGCCGCCGGCAATTCCTCGGCTATGCCGGCGCGGGCGTGCTGGCCACGGTGTTGCCGGGATGCAGCGCCAGCGTGAGCGCCACGCCCTATGGCAACACCATCGCGGCGGCCCAGACGATGATCCAGTCCGACCTCTTCGCCGATCCGCAAAACCTGGCATCCATCTCGGTCGCGCTGCTCAAGAACGGCCGCATCGTCTGGGCCGAAGCCTTCGGCAAGGCCTCGATGCAGACCGGCGCGCCGGCCACGCAGGACACCCGCTACAACATCGGCTCGGTCAGCAAGGTGCTCGCCGGCCTCGCCGCCGTGATCCTCCAGGACCGCGGGCTGCTCGACCTCGACGCGCCGATCGTCCAGTACGTGAAGAACTTCTCCATGCTTTCGCCGGAATACACGCAGATCACGTCCCGGCACCTGCTCTCGCATACATCCGGCTTTTCCGGCTCCAATTACACGAACATCATGACCTTCGTGCCGGTGCCCGGCTACGCACAGGCCACGATGAACGTTCTGGCGGACCAGCATCTGAAGCATCTGCCCGGCGAACTGGCCGTGTACTGCAACGACGGCTTCACGATCTTCGAGCTGGTCGTGGCCGCGGTGTCCGGGATGAGCTACGTATCGTTCGTCGAGCAGAACATTCTCGCGCCGCTCAAGATGACGAACTCCGGTTTTCTCACGACCGTGCAGACGTCCGGCAATTTCGCGTATCCGTACGACAACGGGACGACGTACGGGATCGAGTATCTCGATGCGTACGCCTCCGGCGGCCTGAGCACGACGCCATCGGACATGATGAATCTCGCGCAGATGTTCATCGGCCAGGGGACGTTCCAGGGCACGCAGATCGTTTCGGCGCGAGGCATCGCCGAGATGGCCACCAACCAGGCCGCGAACCTCACCATCATCCCGTCGCCCATCTGGCCATGTGGACTCGGATGGGATTCCGTCGCGGACTGGACGATGGAATCGGTAGGCGTCGCCGGATGGAACAAGAACGGCGGCACCGCCTTTTTCGTCTCCGATTTTTTCGTGCTGCCCCAGGCACAGATGGCCATTCTGGTGACCGGCAACAAGGGCTACAACCCGCGGAAAATTGCCGAGACCATCCTGATGAACGCGCTCGCCGAAGACCGCACCATCGGCGCGGTGCCGCCCCTCGTCAGCACCGCGATGCCGCCGGCCGCCACACCGCCGAACGTTGCATCGCTGACCGGCAGCTACGGCAACATGCAGAACCCGGTTCAGGTGCTCCAGAACTCCGACGGCACGCTCGCGCTGAACCGCTGGGACGGCCACGCATGGGTTGCGCTCAAACAGGGCGCGACGTCGTACCAGTACTGCAGCGACGGCTGGTGGTGGAGCGCGGCAAACACCGCCGACAGCTACAGTTTCCAGTCCGCGGTGGGCACCGACGCCGAGGGCAATCCGTACAACTACGTCTATCTGACGCAGCGCACCACGCGTTACGGTGCGGGCTACATCTCCGCGGCCATGCCGCTGGCGCAGAAACTGCCCGATCTGCCGCAGCTCGACGCCGCGTGGAGCGCACATCTGCAGACAGCGCAGTGGAAAGTCACGAATATGTCACCGCAAAGCGTTCAGATGGCGACGACCCACTCACCGCCGCAATACAGCCTCGCGCAGATCCCCGCGTTGCCGGGCTACATCCTGTTCGACAACCAGCCGCTGGTGCCGCTATCCGACGATCGCGGCGGCATGGTGCTGAAGATTCCGCTGAACATGGGCCGCGATCTCTACGAGATTGTCTTTTCAACCGTCAACGGCGTTCAGACCATCACCGCGAACGGCATGACGATGGTGCCAGCCTGATAGATAGCGATCCTTATCATATGAAGCGAGCGGACGCGGGCCACGTGTCCATCGCGTTGCCGCTCGCGCGGCGGCACATCGGCGGTGGCTGCGCGGCCGGCAGGCCGTCAAGGCACGCTCGCGCCGGACACGATCTCCGCCGCCGTGCTTCCGCTGGAGCGCCGGGCCTCGCCCGGCGTCATGCCGAAGCGCCGGCGGAACTGCTTGCCGAACGCAGACTGATCCGGAATTCCGCACCGGCTCGCGATCTCCCCGATGCTGACGGGCTCCTGCTCCTCCCGCAAACAACGCAGGCTCTTCACGAGCCGGGCCTCCTTGATGGCTTCGCCAACGCTCATCGCGTGCCCCTCGAACAAGCGGTAGAGTTGCGCGCGCGAGCAGTTGAGCGCCTGAGCGACGTGCGCCGGCGTCAGATCGTGACGATGCAGGTTCTCGTCGATATAGCGGCGCGCCGCGAGCAGCCGGACATCCTTCGTTCGCTCCGGCCGTTGCCGGGGCTGTGCGAGCGCGGCCTGCAGCAGGGAACTGGCGATGTCGATCGCAGCGTCGAGCATGTTGTCGCGCTGATCGTTCGCGAGCGTCGGGCCTTGCTGGCCGAGCAGCGTCATCTGGGCCAGCAGGAAGGGCTTGAGCGGCGAGTCGTCGAGCGCGACCGCGATGCGGCCAGGCGAGCACGGATTCATGCCGAGCCGCTCGCAAACGAACGTGTGCGGCAAACGCAGGTAGCTCACGTACGCACGGCGCCAGTGCACATCCGTTAGCTGCCGGCAATCGAGCATGAAGAGCTGGCCGGCGCCGAAACGCAAGGGCTGTCCACCGGATGGCTCGACCATGAATTCGCCGTCGTGGATCAGGCACACCGCGACGTGCTCGTCCGGCAAGCCGGACGGCAGGCGGCGCCGTGTCAGTATCGTGTCGAGCGACGGCTGCATGCCGCGCACGAATTGCCCCCGGCGGCCGGCAAAAATCGTCGCGCGCCAGCACGAACCCGGAGACAGCGTGCGCGCTTCGACCGTCTTGAATGCATGGCCCAGCAAGCGATCGGTCAGCAGGTGCGCCGCCGCATCGCCGGCCGCATGCTGCGGGAGCAACGGCATCGCGCCGCCCGCCACCCGGTCGAGAGTGAATAACGTGCTCATCTGCTCTTCCCCCGTACGCAACTCGCCGAACGGCTCAGTCACCGGTGAATCGCCATCGTGACAGGGGCCGTGGCCGTGGCAACGCTGCCGTACGCGCCACGCTCATCGATACCTTCGACGGCGCGGCCGGTACGCATGGTTTGTATGGTCCGAAGAAAAGTATATTGAGATGCATCCGGAGGGCGTATCCCTGATTCCAGGTATGCGGATAACGGCGGAAGTGGCCGTTAACCTGCCATGCCGGCGGACCGCGCAAGCGCCTGTAATCACGTTGAAAGACGAACGTGACATCGGGCAACGCGCTACATACGGCGTTGTCGTGCGCAGATGTTCAGGATCTGCTGGACCGCCGCATCGATCTCCACGCCCGGCAACGACTGCACGAGGCAGGCGTAGTACGCCTGGTCGCGCTGCGAGAGCATCGCCCCGCCGCGATACAGCTTGTCACAGGCATTCTTCAGAATGCCCATGCTCGCGGCATTCCGGTTGTTGCGCAACGCTTGCAGAACGCACTGGTCATAGGGAGTCAAATCGGCAAACGCGAGCGACGGCATCGCGAGCAGCGCCAGAACGATCGCGCAAAGTCTTCGTGACATGTGGTTTCCCCTTCTTATGGTTGAATCGAATGCGGATCGGATTATCGGTCCGACTGGAGCGTCGTGCCGCTCATCAAGATATCAAGCTATTTCCCCCCCTTCAATCGCGGCAAGATTACGAATGAAAGAAACCGCATATTTATCTGGATTGCTTATTAATCGACCGGGATCGCAGCGCGCTCAGGCGGCGCACCCGCCCCACCGCCCGGGACGCACCGACCAGGCATCGCAACGCATCGACTAACGCCTTTCGTTCGTCCCGGCTATGATAAGTCGCTTCGGCTGCGCCGGCACGTCGCCGGATGCAGGGGCATCTATCGAGCGAAAAGGACGGGGCAAGATGGCAGAGCCGGAACACGATCCACATCAGCGGCCTTCCGGCGCAGCCCCGGCCAGCGCCCGCCGCAGACAATTTCTCGGCTATACGGGAGCAGGCCTGCTCGCCACGGTACTGCCGGGTTGCGGCGGCTCCGTCGCCGCGGCCGATCCGGCCTATGGCCGAACCGTCGCCCTGGCGCAACAGCAGATCGAGGCGGCGATAAACGGCGATTCAAATGTCGCGGGCATGTCGATCGCGCTGCTCAAGAACAACCGTATCGTCTGGGCCGAGGCGTTCGGCTACGCGTCGAAGACTCCGGCTGTCCCGGCCACCCTGCAAACGCGCTACAACATCGGCTCGTGCAGCAAGGTGATTGCCGCGCTGGCCGCGCTGATCCTGCAGGATCAGGGCAAAATCGATCTGAATGAGCCGATCGTGAAGTATTTGCCGTCGTTCACGATGCTTTCGCCGCAATACGCGCAGATCACGACGCGGCATCTGCTTTCGCACTCGTCGGGCTTTCCGGGCACGAATGGGCTCAATGCGTTCATGCTCGGCACGCCGGCGCAGGGCTACGACGTCGATACCGAAGCGGCGCTGGCGAACCAGCATCTGAAGCACCTGCCGGGGCAACTGGCCGTGTACTGCAACGACGGCTTCACGATGATCGAACGTCTCGTGAGCGCGACGACCGGCCTGAGCTATGCGGCCTTCGTGCAGCAATGCCTCCTCACGCCGCTGAACATGACAAATTCCGGATTCCTGACGAGTGTGCCGGCGTCCGGATCGTTCGCGCTGCCGTGGAGCTCGGGCACCCAGTACCCGCAGGAATTCGTGAGCCCGCTCGCATCGGGCGGCCTGTGCACGACGCCGGCGGACATGATGAACCTCGCGCAGCTTCTGCTGGGCGGCGGGATCTTTCAGGGGCAGCGCATCGTGTCGGCGGCGGCTATTGCCGACATGGGGTCCAGCCAGACCGGCGCCCTGCGCATCAATCCGTCGCCGGAGTGGCAATGGGGGCTCGGCTGGGACAACGTGCGTCAGCCGGGCCTCGCCGCGGCCGGCGTCAAGGCGTGGACCAAGGGCGGCGACACGGATTTTTTCCACTCGGAATTGCTCGTCCTGCCCGACGCGAAGCTGGCGCTGATGATCTCGGGCAATCACGGCTTTGAACAGGCCGTGTCCGTGGAAGCCATCCTGCTGCAGGCGCTGCAGGAAGACGGAACGCTCGGCACGGCGTTGCCGGCCGTCGTGGGCAACAGCGTGCCACCGGTCGCGGCGCAGGCCGACCCCAACGCCATGGCAGGCATCTATGCCAACTACAGCAAGCCGTTGCAGGTGACGCTGGGCGTGGACGGTCTGGTGATCAACGGGTGGAACGGCAGCGCGTGGAAGCCGCAGACGAGCACGCCGTACCGGTATCGCGCCGACGGCTGGTGGTGGAGCGACAGCGGCGGAAACAGCTACGCCTTCAAGGCCGTGACGGATACCGACATGAACGGTCAGCCCGTCACCTACCGTTACCTGATGATGCGTAACAGGCCTGGGGCCGGCTACGCATTCGTCACGCAGCCGATCGGCCAGTTGCTGGCGCCGCTGCCTGCGCTCGATGCCGCGTGGACAGCCCGCATGGGCACGACCTGGAGCCTGACCAACCAGTCGCGCGCTTCGGTTCCCGCGCGCTTTGCGGGTGCGCTGCAGGCGAGCTTGAGAGCGCCGTCCTGGGTGCCCGAAGGCTACATCCTGCTCGCCAACAACGACTACGACATGGGCAACCTGCAATACCAGTTGCTGAAGCCGCTCGCGGACGATCGCGGCGGCATGACGGTCAACGCGCCCGTGCTTTACGGGCGCGACCTGCAGGAGATCGTTTTCACGACGGTCAACGGAGCATCGCAGATGACGATCGGCAGCTGGATCTACACGCAAATCTGATCGCGAGCGGCGCCGATAAAACAAGCCGCTCAAATTTTACTTAGGAATATTGATATATATGGCATGACGAATTGCGATGAAATCCGCACTCTTGATGCCTCTCCCGAGATCTCCTTCACGGGGAAGATGACAAATCCGTGATCGTTATGCAAGAACCGCGTGACAAGCGTTCTGCATATTTGCCTCGCATAATTAAAGCGCATTTAAATTGCATAATTATCGAACCTCCATTGCCTTTCCTCTCTGCGGCTGCTAGTTTTTATGTGTATAAGCAACATAAGAAAGTGAATCAAAAAAATCTGGCTTCCAACCATTCCACCTGGAGACCGAAAAAGCCTGTAGCCGATCGTTCGCAATCCGTGCGCACGCGCATCATGACGTGCGGCGCGCGAGTGCGTGCGCCGCTACCCGCTGTTGCCGCTGTTGCCGTTACTCAACGATCGACGTGATGTTCAAGACGCTCCGGAAGATCCGGCAGCGGTGGGACACGCATACGCATGGAAAATTCGACCCTGACTATCGCTGTCGATCTTGTCGAGATTCTGGCGAAACGCCTGGATCATTCCGCCCGCGATTTCCTGACAAACTCTTTAAAGGAAATCCAGAATGGATCATCCGGGGAACGCCGCACGCAAATACTCTCGCTCGCGAGCCGGCATGCGCGTTCCCATCTCATGCTTTCGCCCGATAGCGCCGAAAAAAGACGGTTGAATGAGATCACAGGTTGCAACTTCGAACGCTGGACACTGCTGGAAGCGCTGCGCGTTGCACTGCTGCTGACGTCGCCGGATATCGGCGACGAGGCATTCGACACGGTATTCGAGCACGGCTTCCGGTTTGCCGACCACGGCGAATCCTGCGCGCTCTATCGCGCACTGCCGCTGCTGCCGCGCGGTGAGCGCTTTGTCGCTCGTGCGCGCGAAGGCTGCCGCAGCAACATGCGCACGATCTTCGAAGCCGTGGCTTGCGATTCGCCCTATCCTGCCCGGCATTTCGACGACGTGTCGTGGCATCAGCTCGCCATCAAGGCCGTATTCGTCGGCGCGCCGCTCTGGCGCGTTCACGGGCTCGACAATCGTCTCTCCCCCGAACTCGCACGCATGGCGCTCGATTTCGCGGACGAGCGCCGCAGCGCCGGCCGCGCCGTGCCGCCTCAGTTGTGGCTTTGCCTCGGGCCGCATGGCGGCGAACGTGGCTTGCAGGCCCTGCAACAGGCCTTGAACGAGGCCGACGAAGCGGCACAGCGCGGCGCCCTGCTCGGACTCGCGCGCGCCGGCGCGTTGTCGCGCGGCAGCGACTGGCAGCGCGCCGCCTGCGACAGGCACGCCGGATTCATCGAACACGCGCGTGCCGAGGGATTTGCACAACAAACATTGCAACTTCAATAAAAACGCCAGGAGCCGCCGTGAGATTTTTCGATCCGCATATCCATGTGACTTCGCGCACCACCGACGATATCGAAGCGATGGCCGCCGCCGGCGTGCGCGCCGTCATCGAACCTGCGTTCTGGCTCGGGCAGCCACGCACCAACGTGGGAAGCTTCATCGACTATTTCTCGAGCCTCGTCGGCTGGGAGCGGTTTCGCTGCGCGCAGTTCGGCATTGCGCATTACTGCGCCATCGGCCTGAATTCGAAAGAAGCCAATAACGAAGGGCTCGCGCGCGAGGTTCTCGAGGTGCTGCCGAATTTCGCCCTGAAAGAAGGCGTCGTCGCGATCGGCGAGATCGGCTACGACGAGATGACCGAAGCCGAGGACAAGGCATACCAGGCGCAACTCGACTTCGCGCGGCGGCACGACATGGTCGTGATGGTGCATACGCCCCATCGCGACAAGAAGCGCGGCACGCGCCGCTCGATCGACGTCGCCCGCGAGCACGGCATCGATATGACGAAGCTCGTCATCGATCACAACAACGAGGAGACCGTGCGCGACGTGCTCGATTCGGGCGCGTGGGCGGCATTCACCCTCTACCCGCATACGAAGATGGGCTCCGCGCGGATGGTGGAAGTCGTGCGCCAGTACGGGCCGGAACGCATTATCGTCGACAGCTCGGCCGACTGGGGCGTGAGCGACCCGTTGTCGGTGCCGAAGACCGCGCGTCTGATGCTCGAACGCGGCATTGCGCCCGCCAACGTCGAAGCGGTCACATGGAGCAACGCGTTGAAGGCTTATGCACAGTCGGGGCAGATCGACGTCGAGGCGCTGGACCGCACGCCCCAGCTCGACCAGCGCCAGCTGTTCGCCGACAACTCGGTGCTGCGCGGTCAAGCGCCGCGCGTGGACGAATTCGTGCCCAACTGACACGCCGCGCCGTCGCCGCTCGTCACCGGCCGCGACGGCTTTGCCACCACGAGACGCAACGCGTTTCTCGCACGGGGATCCGCATGCTGGAACATCGCATCGAGCAATCATTTGCCGTTCGCTACAGCTATCCGGTCTGCTTCACGCGCCACGCGTTCGAGGCGCCCAATCCGGTTCTTGCTGACCTGATCCGGCAGCCGGGGCGCGGCCGCGCGGCACAGGTGCTGTTTGCGGTGGATGCCGGTCTCGCATCGGCCCGGCCGGGGCTGCTGCGCGCGCTCGAAGGCTATGCGCGCGCCCATGCCGATGCGATCGGGCTCGCCGGCCCGGCGTGGATCGTGCGCGGCGGCGAGGCGTCGAAGGAAGGACTGCGCGAGGTCGATGCGCTCTATGCGATGGCGCAGGACTTCGGGCTATGCCGGCACAGTTACGTCGTCGCGATCGGCGGCGGCGCGGTGCTCGATGCGGTGGGTTTCGCCGCCGCGACCGCGCATCGGGGCCTGCGGCTCGTGCGCATGCCCTCGACGGTGCTCGCGCAGAACGACGCTGGCGTCGGCGTGAAGAACGCGGTCAACTGGCACGGCCGCAAGAACTTCGTCGGCACTTTCGTGCCGCCCTTCGCGGTCGTCAACGACTTCGACCTGCTGAGCGCCGCGAGCGCTGCCGACCGGCGCGCCGGCATCGCCGAGGCCGTCAAGGTCGCGCTGATTCGCGACGCGGACTTTTTCGACGAGATTCGCCGCCAGCGGTTCGAGCTCGCCCAGCTCTCGCCACACGCGCTGGAGCCGCTGATCGTCCGTTGCGCCGAACTGCACCTCGCGCAGATTCGCAACGGCGGCGACCCGTTCGAGCACGGCAGCGCCCGCCCCCTCGACTTCGGTCATTGGGTGGCGCACAAGCTCGAGGAGCTATCGCATCACCGGCTGCGCCATGGCGAGGCCGTTGCCATCGGCATCGCGGTCGACACGCTGTATTCGCAGCGGCGCGGCATGATCGAGAACGCCGACGCGGACACCGTGCTGTCCACGCTGCGCGACATCGGCTTCGTGCTCGACGACGCTGTGCTCGACGCGCTCGACATCGCGCAGGCGCTGAACGAATTTCGCGAGCACCTGGGCGGCCAGCTCTGCATCACGCTGCTCGAGCGTATCGGCCAGGGCGTCGAGGTGGATACGATCGACATCGCGTCGATGCGTGAATGCATTGCCGCGTTGCGCAGCGGTCCTCCGGCAATACAGTTGCGCAAACAACGTGTTTCGCGAGAGGTGGAAGCGTGAACCGCGACTATCCGCTGACCTACTGCACGAACATTCACCCCGGCGAAACGTGGGTAGATGTGCGGCGCAACCTCGAAGACCATGGGCTGCAGGTCAAAAGGCTCTGTTCGCCGGGGGAGGCGTTCCCGCTCGGCCTGCGTCTTTCGGCACAGGCCGCGTTCGGGCTCGACGAAGCCGAAATCCACCGCTTCGCTAACTGGTGCGGCGAGCACGATTGCCATGTGCTGACGCTCAATGGCTTTCCGTACGGCTCGTTTCACGGCACCGCAGTCAAGGAGAACGTGTATCTGCCCGACTGGCGCGATCCGCTGCGGGCGAGCTATACGAAGCGGCTTGCCGACATCGCCGCGCTATGGACACCGAAGCATCGCTCCATCTCGATCTCGACCGTGCCGGTGGCGTTTCGCGACGGCTTCGAGCCTGCGCACTGGGAGATCGTCAAGGCTCACCTGTTCGAGGTGGCGGCGCATCTCGCGCGCATTCGCGAGCGCGGCGGCCCGCTGATCCGGCTCGCGATCGAGCCGGAGCCGTGCTGCGTAGTCGAGCGCACCGACGAGGCCGTCGCGCTGTTCGAGCGCATGGCATTTCCGGAGCCGCTTGCCGCGCATGTCGGCCTGTGCTTCGACTGCTGCCATCAGGCCGTGGAATTCGAGGAGCCCGCCGATTGCCTCGCGAAACTGGCAAGCGCCGGCATTCCCATCGCCAAGGTTCAGGTGTCGTCGGCCTTGCGCGCGCGCGGCAAGGCGGTGGCCGCCCTGCTCCAGTTCGACGAACCCACCTACCTGCATCAGGCTGTCGTATTGCAGCGAAACGGCGCGCTTCGACGTTTCGCCGACCTGCCCGCTCTCGCGCGCTGGCTGCGGGACGGCGAAGCGCCCGAAGAGTGCCGCGTCCATTTCCATGTGCCGATCTTTCTGGAGGAGCTGGGCGGAATCGACACGACACGCTTCTTTCTCGAGGCATGCCTGCCGCAATTGCCGGCGGGCACGCCGCTCGAAGTCGAAACGTACAGCTTCGGCGTGCTGCCGCCCGCCTTGCGCCTCGACTCGCTCGGCCAGTCGATCGCGCGTGAGCTCAACTGGGTCAGGGAGACGCTCGATGCAGCGCACGGCCGTCATTAACGTGGTCGGTCTGACCCGGAACCTGATCGGCGAGCACACGCCGCGTCTCGCCGCATTCGGCAGGGGCGCGGGCGACGCCATCGCCACCATCGACGCGGCAATGCCTGCCCTCACCTGCTCCGCACAGGCCACGTATCTCACCGGCAAGCTGCCGAGCGTGCATGGCATCGTCGGCAACGGCTGGTATTTTCGCGAGCTGGATCAGGTCCTGCTGTGGCGCCAGAGCAATCGTCTCGTGCAGGCGCCGCGCATCTGGCATCTCGCGCGCGAGCGCGACCCCAGCTTCACCTGCGCGAACACGTTCTGGTGGTACGCGATGGCCACAGACGCCGATATCACGCTGACGCCACGGCCGCTCTACTGCGCGGACGGCCGCAAGCTCCCGGACTTCTACGCGCAGCCCGCGTCGCTGCGGGACTCGCTGCGCGAGCGGCTCGGGCAGTTTCCGCTGTTCGACTTCTGGGGGCCGCGCACGAGCATCCGCTCCAGCCGATGGATCGCGGACGCGGCGCTCGCGCTCGAGGAAGCCTTCCGGCCCACGCTGAACCTGATCTACCTTCCCCATCTCGACTACTGCCTGCAACGCGTCGGGCCGCATGCCGACATCTCGGCCGATCTGCGCGAAATCGACACCGTGTCCGGCAACTTGAGCGATGCCTTGCAGTCGCGCGGCGTAAGCGTCGTCGTGCTCTCCGAGTACGGCATCCTGCCCGTGCGGCGGCCGGTCCACATCAATCGCGCGTTGCGCGAAGCGGGCCTCGTCGAGATCAAGCGCGACCTCGGACGCGACTATCTCGACACGGGCGCGTCGCGCGCGTTCGCCGTGGCCGATCACCAGATCGCCCACGTGTACGTGCGGGACCGGCGCGACGTCGCCACGGTGCAGCGCCTGTGCGAGGCGCTACCCGGCGTCGCCCAGGTGCTGGGCGAATCGGGCAAGCGTCACCATGGCCTCGCGCATGCGCGCGCCGGCGAGCTCGTGCTGCTGGCCGAGCCCGATAGCTGGTTCACGTACTACTTCTGGCGCGACGATGCCGCCGCGCCGGACTATGCGCGCACGGTCGACATCCACAGCAAGCCCGGCTACGACCCGGTCGAGCTGTTCATCAATCCCGCGCTGCGCTTTCCCGCGTTGAAAGTCGCGTCCGTGCTGGCGAGAAAGGCGCTGGGCATGCGTTACGTGATGGACGTGATTCCGCTCGACGCCTCGCTCGTGCGAGGTTCGCACGGCATTCGCACGGCCGACGACGGCGACGCGCCGATCCTCATGAGCTCCGAACGCGGCCGCATTCGCAACGGCAACATCGCGGCAACCGATGTCTGTTCCATTTTGCTCGAGCACATTTTCGACCATGAGCACAGTCACGTTTAATCACCGCATCGGCGCGATCCTCGCGCTGTGCCGCATCAGCAATCTGCCCACGCTGTGGATGAACGTGCTGACTGCGGCGGTGCTCGCGAACCCGCCCGGCGGCGCACAGGGCATCTTCGCCGTGCTGCTGCTCTGCCTTGCGCTGTCCTGCTTCTATTGCGGCGGCATGGCCCTCAACGACGTTTGCGATATCGACTACGACAGCGTCCATCAACGCTTTCGCCCCATCGTCGCGGGACGCATCACGCTGGCCCAGGCGAGCGCAACCCTCTGCACGCTGTTCGCGCTCGGCTTCCTGTGCCTCTTCGGCGCGCCGTATCGCGCCGGCGTCGCCGCGGGCGTGGCATTGCTCGCGGTCATCTGGTTCTACGACCGGTTTCACAAACGCTATCCGTCCACCGTGCTGGCGATGGCGGGCGCCCGGCTGCTCGCCTATGCCGTCACCGCCCTGGCGCTGACGGGCACGGTGCCCGGCCCCGTCTGGCTGGCCGGCATCGTGCAAGCCGCCTACATCCTGACGCTGACGTTCGTCGCCCGCCATGAAAGCCGCATGCCGAATGGCCGTTACGCGTGGCCCGTCGTCCCGTGGATGCTCGCGGCAATTCCGCTGTGCGACGGCGTCGTGCTGGCCGTGCTCGTGCACCCTGCCTGGCTCTTCGCCGGCGCGGCCGGCATGGCGCTGACCCGCGCCGCGCAGCGTTACGTGCGCGGCGACTGAGACCAGGACTGCAGCTGAGAAATGCGAATACGGCACGCAGCCGCCCCGGCGCGTGCACGGCCGTCCGACGTGCGGGGCACCCCTTGGCGCCGCCGCGCCAGCCGATTCACTGCAAGCAGAGGGAAACGACATGAGCCCAAGCGATGCCCGCACCGTCAGCCTCACCTCGAACTGGTTCATCCGCCCGGGGTGCGAGGAGGCCGCCGACGCCGCGTTGCGCGAACTCGCGCACAACGTCGAGCGCGACGAGCCCGATACGCTGACCTACCTCGTCCACCGCCCCTGGCACGGCGCGGAGCCGTTGCAGACGCTGCCCCCCGTCGATCCGCTGAGCGTGCTGTTCTTCGAAACCTACCGCAATGCCGATGCCTTCCTGCGTCACGTCAGCGGCCCCGTCTTCACGAGCTTCGTGCAGCGGCACGGGAATCTCTTCGTCCAGGCCGACGGCAAGCCCTTCACAACGGTCGAGTTCCTCGAAACGCGCGCCGGGTTCGTGCGGACAACGCAGGTTTCCTCGGTCGCTGGAGCCGATGCCGTCGAGGCCGCAGCCAACCGGCATCCCTGTGTGATGTTCGAGATCATCGCAAGCGACCAGGCGATGCTCAAGACGTTCTACAGCGACGTATTCGGCTGGCAGTACTCGACGGGCACCGCCGGCTTCGCGTACGTCCCGTTCCCGGCGCGCGTCACCGCGCTGCTGGGCGGCATCGGGCAGACCGAGCCGAACACGCCCGGCTACGAGCCCGGCAAGAACTTCTATCTGCGCGTCGACGACCTCGAGGCCGCGATCGCGCGCGTGCTCGCGCACGGCGGGCAGCGCTATGTCGATCCAGTCAGCGTGGACGGCTACACGTTCGCGATGGTCAAGGATCCCGAAGGCAACGCGATCGGATTGATCAAGCCGTTCTGAATACCACCGGAAGCAGAACGGCGGCGCGCAGGCGAAGCCCGCCTGCGATTGCGGTACACCGCGGCATTCCTACCAGGAGAAGAGATGAGCTACCTGCAATTCCCGAGGTTTGCATTCACCGGCAAGTTTCAGGCCGACGTCTCGACAGTCAACAATGATCCCCGCCATTTCGACAACGAGTATTTCGAAGCGTCGTTTCAGGAATTCCAGAGCAAGGACGCGATGAACGGCTGGTGGAATCCAACGGGCACCGCGATCATGCGTTTCACCGATTGCACGGTGAAGAGCCTGCGAGGCCTGACCGGCCAGTTGCTGACCGACCCGCAATCCGATCCGCTGATCGGCTGCACGGTGGGCAATTCGCTCAGCCGCCCGGCCGGCAAGCTCGTCGATCTCGACACGGACTGGCAGCTCGCGTCGAATATCTACGGGCTCGAGGTGTCGCTGATCGGGACCGACGGGCTGCCGATCATGACCGCCGCCTACGAGAGCAATCCGTTTCGCGACCTCTGGTTCACGCGCTCCACCGCCGGAGGCGACAGCGGCGCGTCGGCGATGTTCCAGTCGGTCCTGACCAACATCGTCTGGCATCGCGACCTGAAAAGCGCATTGCTGGACCAGTTGCGCTCGGCTGCGGAACGCGACGAGCTGTCGATCCGTTTGAGCACTTACGGCTACCAGCAGCGCGTGAAGAAGAACGGCGCACTCGTGCCCGACTTCGGCTATGGCATCCTGCTCGGCAACATCGGGCCCGCGAAGGCGAGTCAGCCGCGCTCGTTCATTCTGGGGCGGCGTTTCATGCCCACCACGTCGAACGGCGCGGGCGACCTTGTCAGCGGCAACGGCATCGGGTGCTTTTCGTCGTTCGTCGACGAGCAAACGAGCACGCTCAACGTCGATCTCAGCAACGCGCTGCCGCTCGGCGAAGGCTACAAGATTGCGCCGGCGAGCGGGCAGCCGCTGCAGTTCGCGGCGCTGCTCGACGAATCGGTTACGCAGGATACCGAATTAACCAGGGATGGCTACATCGCGCTCGGCAACGTCGACCAGACACAGAGCCTGCAGGACCTCGAAGGCGGGGTCCAGTCGCTGTCGCTGCCAGGCGATCTGCTGAACAAGGTGCGCGGCAAGCCGCTCGCCATCGTTCAGGCCGTTGACGGCTCGGGCAACGCGACCGTCTGCGTGCGCGAAGCGCCCCACGGTCTCGAGGTTCGCGCGGATGCGTTCACCTTCAAGCTAGACCCGAACGATCCGGCCCAGAACCGCACGCAAACCAGCCTCTATGCGGCGCGCTATGGCGAGCCATGCGCGAATCAGCCGCTGGACTTCTGGATCGGCTCGCCCGCCCCCGACTACTCGAACACGCCGGCAAGCGGCAAAGCCGGCGCGACGCCGCGGGCGCTGCTGCCCATCAACAACGTCCCCGGCGGCCTGCAACTGACGCCGGAGCGCGCGCAGACCGACGAGCGCGGCGTGGCGCGCATCGCGATCACCGGCCCCGAAACGATGGGCAATCCGCGCGGCTACATCGACGGCCAGCTCTATGTGGTCTCGTACAACTTCGCGGGCGGCGACACGGCCATCCAGCAGCCGTACGACAAGCTGGCGATCGTGGTCTTCAGCACCTTTCCGGCGCGCGACGAGCCGATCGACCTCGACAACCCGCGCTGGGAGGACGTGCAGCCCATTCTCCAGCAGTACGCCAATCTCTACCCGGTGATGAGCCAGGGGCTGTTCGACTTTTCGAAGCAGGAAGTGGCGGATTCCGCCGCGTTCGTCATGCACTTCGTTTTC
>DATEJU010000539.1:0-4285 GCA_035277805.1 Paraburkholderia sp.
GCGAGCGCATAGCCGATCGGAAAGCCGATGCCCCAGTAGCCGAGCGTCGCGGCCAGCATGGGAATGCGGGTGTCCTTCAGGCCGCGCAGGCAGCCGGAGCCCACGGTCTGCATGCCGTCGACGATCTGGAAGATGGCCGCCACGCCGAGCAGCGAGGTCGCGAGCGCGATGGTCTGCGCGTTGGCGGGATCGTCGAGGTGCAGGTAGAGCCCGACGATCCAGTGCGGCGCGAGCACCATCACGAGCGCCGACATCGACATGAAGCCCACCCCCAGCGCGAGCGCGACGAAGCCCGCGTGACGCGCCGCGCGCGGCACGCCCGCGCCGATCCAGTAGCCCACGCGCACGTTGGCCGCCTGGCCGATCGAGAGCGGCACCATGAACATCACCGAGGCCACGTTCAGCGCGATCTGGTGCGCGGCGAGCGGCGTCGCGCCAAGCAGGCCCATGAGGAGGCCCGTGGCGAGGAAGAGCGTCGCTTCCACGGCGTAGGTGATCGCCACGGGCCAGCCGATGGCGAAGAGCTCGCCCATCAGCGGCGCGGTGGGGCGCCGCGCGACCACGAAGTGCTGATGCGAGGGCCGCAGATGCAGGAGCGCCATCAGCACGAGCGTCGTGAGCCAGATCGTGATGGCGGTGGCCGCCGCCGAGCCGAGAAAGCCGAGGCGCGGCAGGCCCCACGCGCCGTGAATCAGCCCGTAGTTCAGGAAGCCGTTGAAGAACACGCTGATGATGGAAACCCACAGCAGACGCCTCGCCGCGCCAATGGCGGGCAAGAACGAGCGCATCAGGCCCACGCCGATCAGGCTGGCGGGCGCGCCCCAGCGCAGCACGGCCGCGTACTCGCCCACCTGATGCGCGAGCACGGGCGGCTCGCCGAGCGCGAGCAAGAGCGGCCCCGCGAACGAGAGCAGCGCGAACGCGGGCACGGCCAGCAGCAGCGAAAGCGCGAAGCCGGTCCAGTAGATGTGCGGCACACGGTGCAGATCGTCGGCGCCGCGCGCCTGCGCGACGCTCACGCTCACCGAGGTCAGCACGCCCTGCAGCACCGTCACCACCACGAAGAACAGGTTCGCGCCGAGCCCGCCCGCCGCGAGCGCACCCGCGCCGAGCGACCCGAGCAGCACGGTGTCGGTCACGCTCATGGCCATCTGCGAAAGCTGGGCGATGGCAAGCGGCGCGGCGAGGCGCGCGGTGTCGGCGGCGTGGCGCTTGAGCGAGGGCGGGGCGATGGCGCGGCTCGCCTGATCGGCGGAGGGAGTGGGTCGAGTCATGAAAAGCAAGCGCGGCGCGATAAATCGCGCCGCGCTTCAGAAAGTGCGTTCGGGTCGAGGGGGAAATCTCAATGCGAGATTACCCTTCTTTGGGACAAAAAGCACCTGGATGGTGCATCCGCTTTCGAACGCATTTCACTTCGGCAAGCGTGATGCGCGCTCGACTCATTGTGCTTCGCGCACGGCAATGCGTGTGTCGCCGAGCAGCACGGACTGGCCCGCGCGGATCTTGCACGTCTTGCGCAGTTCGACCTCGCCGTCCACTTTCACGGCGCCGGAGGCGACGATCTGCTTGGCCGAGCCGCCGCTGTCGGCGAGACCGGTGATTTTCAGGAGGTTGTGCAGTTCGACGTAGTCGCCGGTGAGCATGAAATCGAGATTGGGCATGGCGCAAACGGGAGTCAGGTGCGCGCCGGGCAGGGCACGCGAAGGGTGAGCATCATACGCGATCCCGGGCGTCCGGCGAGCGGGCCATTGTTCCATCAAGGGGCCAGATGTCATGATTTCGTAAGAAGATGCAACGTTGCGTAACGTCGGGAGACCTCCCGGCGATCCTCAGACGAAAATAGTCTCACCCCGAAACGACAACGCCGCATCGTCGCAATCGCATTGACGTCGCACGAAGCGGCTTGATCGGGCGGAATCGCGCCGCAAGCGGACCTGTCCGCAGCGGCCTGGATCCCGGAACCACTGCAAAGAGGATACGCCATGACTCATATTCGCAAGCTGCTCACCGGTGCTGCTCTCGCCACTGCCGCCATTTTCGCGCAAGGCGCCTTCGCCCAGGGCGCGGCACAGCCGGGCGCCGAGGCGCCCACGGCCGTGCCTTCGGGCGCACCGGCCATGGCACCCGCGACCCCGCCGACTGTGTCGCCGAGCCAGGCGCCGGCGGCCGCAGGCATCGCGCAGCCCGCGCCGCAGGACTTGAGCGCGGCGCAGCCGGCCGATCCGCTGGTGCAAAAGCGCAACGCCGACGCGGCCGCAAACGCCGAATATCGCAGTGCGAAGAAGTCGGCGAAAGCGGAGTACAACTCGACGAAGAAGCAGGCCAGGTCGCAGTACAAGTCGCAAGTGAAGGACGCGAAGATCAACCACAAGGCCGACCGCCAGGCCAACAGCTCGGAGATGATGGACCAGATGAGCGGTCAGTCGACACAGCAGCCGGGCGGTGAGGCGCCGCAATAAAGGGCTTCGATAGCCCGAAGGCGGGCGGCGCGCGCATTCGGGCTGGGTGAGGCTTCTCCAATCGGCGCCTGCGTCGGCGCGAGCCTGGGCAGGACGTGAAGCCAGGACGTGAAGCGGCGGCACCCGGAAGCGGGTGTCGCCGCTTTGTTTTGGGGCCGTCAGGCCGGGAGCGGCGGATCGCGAATCGAAAGTTCGGGTCTGAATAGCGCCAGATCGCGGCAAGATCGGCGCTTGCGGGCGTGAGGTGTATGGATATACAGTATGCGTCGCCGTGCGCGCCGATGCGCGACGCGGCGCACTCCTTTTCCCGCTCACCGGATACCCACCGCACCCGCCGTGTCCACTGTCTCCCTCGCCGATTCCGTCCACACGAGCGACGCTGCGCCCGCCGTGGCGCCGTATCTCGCGAAGCTCAACGACGCCCAGCGCGCCGCCGTCGAGCACGGCGGGGCGCAGGCGTTCGCGCCGGGCGCGGCGCTTCCTGCACCGCTGCTCGTGATCGCCGGCGCGGGCTCGGGCAAGACCAACACGCTTGCGCACCGCGTCGCGCATCTGGTGGCGAACGGCGCCGATCCTCACCGCATCCTGCTGCTGACTTTCTCGCGTCGCGCGGCGCAGGAGATGACGCGGCGCGTCTCGCGCATCGCGGCAGGGGTGTCGGGCGCGGCAGCGGCGCTTGCTCAAGGGCTCACGTGGGCGGGCACCTTCCATGGGGTTGGCGCGCGCCTGTTGCGCGAATACGCCGAGCAGATCGGCCTGTCGCCCGCGTTCACGATCAATGACCGCGAGGATTCCGCCGATCTCATGAACCTCGTGCGCCACGAACTGGGGTTATCGGCGAAGGAAAAGCGCTTTCCCGCGAAGTCGACGTGCCTCGCGATCTATTCGCGCGTCGTCAACACGGGCGATTCGCTCGCGAACGTGCTTGCGCGCTCGTTCTCGTGGTGCCTCGAATGGGAGCCGCAGTTGCGCGCGCTGTTCGCGGCCTACGTGGACGCCAAGCAGAAGCAGAGCGTGCTCGACTACGACGACCTGCTGCTCTACTGGGCGCATATGGCGGCGGAGCCGGCCATCGCGGCCGATCTGGCGGCGCGCTTCGACCATATCCTCGTCGACGAATATCAGGACACGAATCGCCTGCAGGCGTCGATCCTGCTCGCGCTCAAGCCCGACGGGCGCGGCCTCACCGTGGTCGGCGACGACGCCCAGGCCATCTATTCGTTTCGCGGCGCGACGGTGCGCAACATCCTCGATTTCCCCGCACAGTTCGATCCGCCCGCGCACCAGGTCACGCTCGAGCGCAACTACCGCTCGACCGAGCCGATCCTCGCCGCGTCGAACGCCGTGATGGACGCCGCCACCGAGCGCTTCACGAAGAATCTTTGGACCGATCGCGCGTCGCAGCAGCGTCCGCGCCTCGTCACGGTCGCCGATGAGGCCACCCAGGCGCGTTATGTCGTCGAGCAGATCCTGGAGGCCCGCGAGGGCGGCATGAAGCTCAAGCAGCAGGCGGTCCTTTTTCGCGCCGCGCATCACAGCGCGACGCTCGAAATCGAACTGGCGCGACGCAATATCCCGTTCGTGAAGTTCGGCGGCCTGCGCTTCCTGGACGCCGCGCACGTGAAGGACGTGCTCGCAGTGCTGCGCTGGGCCGAGAATCCGCTCGACCGCGTGGCGGGCTTTCGCGTGACGCAACTGCTGCCCGGCGTCGGACCGGCGACGGCGGCGCGCCTGATCGATCAGGTCGCGGCCTGCACGGGCGCATATCGCGCCGCGCAGGCGTTCGCCGCGTTCGCGCCGCCGCCGCGTGCGGCCGAGGACTGGCC
>DATEJU010000540.1:0-5699 GCA_035277805.1 Paraburkholderia sp.
GTTGATCATGCGGATGATCGGCGCGTCGTCTTCGGATTCGAGCAGGTCCTCCACCTCGGGAATGTCCTGCATCAGGCGCGAGAGATCGACTTCGCCTTCCACTTCGCCCACCACCTGCGCCGCGCTGCCGTCCTGGCGCGCATACGCCTGGTTGATCGCCAGCGCGAGTTCGTCCGCGGGAATGCGCACGAGCGAGAACGCGCCGAAATTGCGCGCGACTTCGGCAATCGCCGCGCCCGTCGTGCGCTCGCTGATCCACACCTCGAGCCCGTCGGCGTGCTGCTGCGCGACGAGGATCTGGCCGCTCCTCGCGAAGCCGTACGGCACGAGCCGCGCGGCGACAGGCGAGGGCGCCTCGCGGGGCGGCGCGCTGTCGCGCGCGGCCGCGGAAGACGGGCGGGGCGTGTCGGCCATGCTCAAGGCTGCACCCTCGGCTGGGCGGTGAGCGGCTGTTGCGTGGGCGGCATCTGCGCGGGCGGATATTGCGCCGGCGCGGTCGCCGGAGAAGCAGGCTGCATCTGCGTGGCGCTTGCGGGCGCCGCGCTGTTCGGCACCGCGTAGCTGCTCACGCCGGGCGTCGCTACGCCGGGCGTAGTAGCCGCAGGCGCAGGTGCGGTTGCAGGGGCCGCAGGCAGCGTCCGCACCGCCTGCTCGCGGCGCATCTTGTCGAGATTGAACAGGTTCAGCGCCGATCCGCCTTCGGCCGGACCGACCGGCATCGGCGGCACGACCGGGTCGTCATTGTCCTTGATGAGGTTGTTGTCGGACCGGTATGCACCCGTCACGCCCTGGATATAGTCGTAGCGGTTCGACGTCACGGCTTGCGCCGTGCTGCGGTCGTTGATGATCACCGGACGCAGGAACACCATCAGGTTGGTCTTCGCGCGCGTCTTGTTTTCCGAGCGGAACAGCTGGCCGATCCACGGGATGTCGCCGAGCAGCGGCACCTTGCTGTTGCTGACCTGATAGTTGTCCTGCATGAGCCCGCCGAGGACGATGATCTCGCCGTTATCGGCAAGCACGGTCGACTGGATCGAGCGCTTGGTGAACTCGGGGCCGGCCGGATTGGTCGACACGTTGGTCGTGCCGTTGACGATCGCCGAATCTTCCGTGTACAGCTGCAGCTTCAGGATCCCGCCCTCGGTGATCTGCGGCTTGATATGCAGCGTCAGGCCCACATCGACGCGATCGTAGGTATTGAACGCCGAGCTCGTCGAGCCGCTCGTGAGATTCGAATACGAGCCCGTCTGGATCGGCACGTTCGTACCGACGACGATCTTTGCCTCCTGGTTGTCGAGGGTGATGAGGTTTGGCGTGGACAGCACGTTGGCGTCGTTGGTCTGCGAGAGCGCCTGCAGCAACGCGCCGAGCCCCTGCACACCGAAGAGATTGTGCACCCAGCCCACATTCAGGCCCTGCTGGAGGCTCCCGAGCGAGCTGACGAGGCCGCCGGTGGCGGCATTGGTCACCGCTTTCGCCGTCAGGTCGATGATGCTGTTGCCACCGCCGGTGGCAAGATTGGTCCCCGCCAGAAGGTTGCCGTTCGCGATCTGCCACTGGATGCCGAGGTTGGCATTGGTGTTCGAGTTCAGCTCGACGATCAGCGCTTCGATATAGACCTGCGCGCGCCGCGCATCGAGCTGGTCGATCACGGAGCGCAGGTTGCGGTACACGGGGTCCGGCGCCGTGATGATCAGCGAGTTGGTCGCCGCATCGGCCTGGATCATGCCGCCCGCCTGGTTCTCGTCGCCCTTGTCCTTGTCGCCGCCGAGGAACGGCGCTTCGTTGCCGCTGCCTGAAGCGCCGCCCGTCAGCGAACTGCCCGACGACGACATGCTGCCGCCGAGCGAGCTGGGCAGCGGCGGCGTGCCCGAGAGACCGGTCGAGGTGCCGCCGCCGCTATTGCTGCCGCCGTAGTTGCTCGAGTTCTGGTTGAACGAGTTCGCACTGTTGCCTGACGACGACTCGTTTCCGCCTTTGCCCAGCATCCCGCGCAGTGTCTTGGCAAGCTGCACCGCGTCGGCGTTGCGCAGCGCGACGACGTGCATGTTGCCCGGCATGCTCGTGGGCGCGTCGAGCTGCTTCGCCAGCTGGATCGCAGCGGCGAGGCGCTGCGCGTTCGACGCGCGCAGCATCAGCGAGTTGGTGCGCGGGTCGGCAACGACCGAAACCTTGAGCGACGGATCCGAGGCGCCGATCGCGCCCGGATCGAGCATCTTCGCAATTTGCGGCGCAATGTCGAGCGCATTGGCGTTCTTCAGCGGCACCACCTGCACCTGCTGGCCCGCGGCCGTGTCCACGCCGGCAATGATCGCGGCGATGCGGCGCACATTGTCCGCATAGTCGGTCACGACGAGCGTGTTGTTGGCCGGATACGCGGCGATGGTGTTGTTCGGCGAAATGAGCGGACGCAGCACCGGCAGCAAGTTGTTCGCCGATTCGTGTCTCAGTGTGAACACCTGCGTGACCACCTGGTCGCCGCGCGCCGTGGGCGCATTGCCTACGTAGGTCGGCACGCCCTGGAGCTTGGCGTCGGCCTCGGGCACCACCTTGAGCACGCCATGATCTTGCACGAGTGCGAAGCCCTGCATGCGCAGCGCCGATTGCAGCGTCTTGAGCGCCTGGTCCTCGGGCACCGGGTTCTCGGACACGAGATTGAGCTGCCCCTTCACGCGCGGATCGACAATGATCGTTTTGCCGGTGGCCGCGCCGATTGCCTTCGCCACCTGATCGATGTCGGCATTGACGAAGTTCAGCGTGACCTGGGCGTGCGCGAGCTGCGCCGCCATGAGTCCGCTCACGAGCAGCGCCGTGGCGACGCGACGCAAAGCCATACGATTTATTCTCATGGATGTCATATCGAAGCCGGGGGCGGACGCCGCCGGCCAGTCGTACTTATCGTGCTCAACGTGCCTGGCGTGGTCGTCGCACCCCGCCAGGCCAGGCCGTCCGCGGGACACGCTCGCAAAGACCGTCGATTGATCGGCCCGCCGGCTATGGCCCGCCGACGCCGCTCCTCCCGGCAACCGACGACCACTAAAAGGTGCAACAGTAGCAGCTTTTCGTGTCGAATTTGTCACAAACAAATGGCGTCTGGGGATTTCCTCTAACTCGCAACCGCACGCAGAAGCATTCTGTAAGGATCTGGGACCGTCGCGGCCCGACAGTGGGCGACGCCCTTTTGTCGATTCGCGCCTGCTCGGGCGCAGGCGGCATATGTGATGTTTGGCTGTCTTGACGCGTCACCGGCGGCCGGTATGATACGGACGGCCCGGCAACCTCGGTACGCAGGACGAGCGCGGGTTTTCCCCATATCAAGTCGCGTCGCCCTCCATGCGCAGCGCATCGCAGTTTCTTTCGGCGTTCCAATGAAAAAGGTTGCATCTGCCACGATTGCCGCTACCCTCACGCTCGCCGCCGCCTGTGCGAGCGCGCCGGCGCGCGCCGACTGTTTCGACGAGGCAGCCCGCTACCAGAAGGTCAATCCGCTCATTTTGCGCGCCATCGCCTGGCAGGAATCGCACAACACACCCGACGCAAAGCACAGGAATGCGAATGGTTCGGTTGACTACGGTGTCATGCAGATCAACTCGGTTCATCTTCCAACGCTTGCGCAATATGGCATTTCATCGAGCACGCTCATGGAGCCGTGCAAGAACGTCTACATTGCCGCCTGGCATTTGCGCCAGAAGATGAACAAGTACGGCAACACCTGGGCTGCCGTGGGCGCATACCACTCCGAAACGCCCGCATTGCGCGATCAGTATGCGCAGCAGATCGCCGCCATCCTGCGCAAATGGAAGTTGATGCCCTGAGCCGGGCCCGCACCGCACCGTCAGCGCGCCGCGCGCGCATGGTGCAAAATGCAGGCTTGCGCCGTCCTGACCGCTGCCGGCATCCGCCGCGCGCTTGCCGGCCCGCGCGGCCCGACTTCCTGCCTTTCCCATCACCAACTGCACGCACACTGCAATGAATCAGCCGCCACTGCCCGTCACGGTGCTCTCCGGGTTTCTGGGCGCGGGCAAGACCACGTTGCTCAACCACGTCCTCGCGAACCGCGCCGGCCTGCGCGTGGCCGTGATCGTCAACGATCTGGCCGCCGTCAACATCGATGCCACACTCGTGCGCGACGCCGCCGCGCTCTCGCACGTCGAGGAGAAGCTCGTCGAGCTGTCCAACGGCTGCATCTGCTGCACGCTGCGCGACGACCTGCTCGCCGAGATCCGGCGCCTCGCCGACCCCGCGCTTGCCGGCCAGCGTTTCGACGCCATCCTGATCGAGTCGACCGGCATCGCCGAGCCCATGCCCATCGCCGAAACCTTCACGTTCGCGGATGAAGACGGCACAACGCTCGCCGACATCGCGCGCCTCGACACGATGGTGACCGTCGTGGACGCCTTCAACTTCCTGCGCGACTACGCGAGCGCCGATCCGCTCGCCGGGCGCGGCGTGGCGGCGAGCGACACCGACGACCGCACGATCGTCGAATTGCTGGTCGAGCAGGTGGAGTTCTGCGATGTGCTCGTGCTCAACAAGGCCGATCTCGTGAGCGCCGACGAACTCGCGCGGCTGCAGCGCATTCTCGCGCGCATCAATCCGCGTGCGGAGCAGGTGGTGAGCCGCTTTGGCGAGGTGCCGCTCGCGCAAGTGCTCAATACAGGGCGCTTCGACTTCGATGCCGCCGCGAGCGCGCCGGGCTGGCTCGCCTCGCTGCACGAGCCTGACCACGAGCACGGAGACGGCGACGCGGCGCACGCGCACCACAGCGAAGCCGACGAGTACGGCATCGGCAACTTCGTCTATCGCGCCCGCAAGCCGTTCCATCCCGAGCGCCTGTGGGCGCTGCTCAACCAGGAGTGGAAGGGTGTGATGCGCTCGAAGGGCTTCTTCTGGCTCGCCACGCGCAACGACGTGGCAGGCTCGCTCTCGCAGGCGGGCGGCGTGTGCCGCCACGGCCCGGCGGGCACCTGGTGGGCCGCGCAAGCGCGCGAAGAATGGCCGCAGGACGCCGAGCTGGAAAAGGAGATTGCGGCCGACTGGTTCGGCGACGCGAACGATACGCGCATCGGCGACCGGCGCCAGGAGCTGGTGATGATCGGCGTGGATCTCGATCGCGAAGCGTGGCAGGCGAGGCTCGACGCGTGTCTCGTGAGCGACGCCGAATTCGCCGCGGGCCCCGACGCCTGGCAGGCGTACGCCGATCCGTTCCCGTCCTGGGATTTCGACGACGACGATCATGACCACGACGGCGAAGGCGAGATCGTCCACCGCCACGATTGAGCGCGCGAGACTCGCAGCAGCACGCCGGTTATCCAGACCCGGCGCACAAAAAAACCCGCCAGGGGCGGGTGTCAACTTAAAGCGGCAGTGCCTTAGCGCTTGTTGACGGCGTCCTTGAACGCCTTGCCAGCCGTGAACTTGACGGTCTTGGCTGCGGGAATCTTGATGGTTTCGCCCGTCTTCGGGTTGCGGCCCGTACGTGCTGCGCGCTTGCCCGAGCCGAAGCTGCCGAAGCCGATCAGCTGAACGGCGTCGCCCTTCGACACCGACTTCTTGATCACTTCGAGGAGCGTGTCCAGCGTTTCGCCGGTTTGTGCCTTGCTAGCGCCCGTCTGTGCTGCGACGGCGTCGATCAGTTCCTGTTTATTCATTGAGAAGTTCCTTTCTGTGTTTAGGTTGACACGAACAGCGCGAACGCG
>DATEJU010000541.1:0-11285 GCA_035277805.1 Paraburkholderia sp.
TTCGTCGTCGGAGAGCGAGAACTGCTCGGAGAAGTTCGCGAGAATGCACAGGCCGTCCGAGCCCGCGTCGATCATGAAATCGACGGCGCGCTTCTGGCTCGCCAGATCGAGCGCGCCGGTCTCGGTGAAGGTGGTGGGCACCACCGGGAAGATGCCGCGATAGCGCGGCCGATTGCTCGTATTCACACTCGTGCTCATATCGTCAGTCCTGCCATAAAAGGTGCATGGATTCGCTCGCTCACCATGGGCTCACAACGCGCTCGCGCCGTTCAGGAACTCGACGGGCGGCGCCGAGACCACGGCCTGAAGCGTGGCATCGCTCACGCCGAACGCCATGGGTAATGGTAGGCAACCACATAGATTCACGCGAGCCTCGCGCCGCCCTCGAACGTCGTGGAGACGCCCGCCCTGCTCTTCATCACACGGGTGCTGGAGCAAAGCGACTTATGGGGTACGCCCTGCATCGTCCTGGAGCGCGGGACCGGTTGCTTGGCGCTCGAGCGCCAGCGCCGGATAAACTGTCCGGCGTTACGCACGGCGCGCGGGCGATTACGCTCAATGTCGCGCCGCATACCGCCTGGACAGGAGAACGCTCATGCAAGACCCGAAAACGGCCACGCCCGATTCCAGCGCCATCCGCGTCGCGCTCTGGCGCGCACTGCATCTGGAGGTGGATGCCGAACCGCACGTGCTCAACGATGCAGTCGGCATGCAACTGGCTGCGCCGGACGCAAACTGGCGCCAACGCCCCGACATGCATCCCGAAGGCACGCGCGGCTATCGCGCATCCATCGTCGGCCGGGCGCGGTTCATCGAGGATCTCGTCGCCGCGCAGGCCGATGCGGGCGTCGCGCAATATGTGATTCTGGGCGCGGGACTCGATACGTTCGCGCAGCGTCGTCCCGAGATTGCCGCACGGCTCCACGTGTATGAAGTCGATCAGCCCGGCACGCAGGCGTGGAAGCGCCAGCGGCTCGCCGAACTCGGTTTTCGCGAGCAGGCGTGGCTGTGCTTCGTGCCTGTGGACTTCGAGGCGGGTGAGTCGTGGTGGACTTTGCTGGCGCGCGCGGGGTTCGATGCGGGACAGCGCGCCGTGGTGGCTTCAACGGGCGTGTCGATGTATCTCACGCGCGAGGCGAATCTGGCTACGCTGCGCCAGATCACGCAGCTCGCACCGGGGTCGACGCTCGCTATGACTTTCACGTTGCCGCTCGATCTCGTCGATCCTGCGGAGCGTGCGCAGCATGAAGCCGTTTATGAACGGGCGCGCGCTGCGGGGACACCGTTTCTTAGCTTCTTTCGTCCGGAGGAAATGCTTGCGCTCGCGAAAGAGGCGGGGTTCTCGAAGGCCGAGCATGTGAGCACCGCGGATATCGTTGCCAGGTATTTTGCGGGGCGCAGCGATGGATTGCGACCGTCTACGGGGGAGTCGTTTTTGGTGGCGACGGTTTAGGTGTGTACGAGGCGCGGTTGGGCGGTTGAGGAAGTGAAGGGCGTGGCAAGTTATGAATAGCATGGATACTGAGAAAGGCCACCCGCGTCGATAGAATGTGCGGCCAATGATCGTTCAACCTATGGATCCGTTATGAGCGTGAAAATCGAACCAGACCTACCCGGAAAGTCTGAAGCAAGCCAAATGCTATGGCCAGCATCATGCAAACGTGAGAGTGATTCTTCATCTTTGCCGACACGCCCTTGAGCTGTTTCTAAAAGGGGCGATTGGACTAAGCACTGGCAATGTCCCTCGTAGTACGCATCGCCTCGCAAAGCTATTTGATCAATACAAGGCTCTGTATCCGTCTAGAAAGTATCATTTTTCGTTCCCATTTCCAGAACAGGTTTTCTTCACAGAAGATAGGTTTCCCGAGGCAATTGAGCCATTCCATGGAACACACGATCAACGATTTCGATATCCTTCGGACACCAAGGGCAATTTCTTTGACGGTTTTGACACCTTTGATCTCGGCACGCAGACAGAAGTTACCGCTAATTTTTGGCAACGATTACACTTAATTGGCACCGAAATCGCATGGCGCGATACTTTTGACGGTTAAATTAAAGCCCCCTAACTCAACTCACAAAACCGCAGCATATTCCCGAACGGATCGGCAATCTGCATCTGGCGGCCCCAAGGCATTTCCTCGATGCCGGGCCGCGCGTACCCATAGCGCTTCGCGGCCAGCTCGCGATGAAACTCGCCGATATCCTCAACCGGCAAAAACAGCGCCGTGCCCGGTGTGCCATCGCCGTGATGCTCGCTCAGATGCAGGACCAACGCGTCGCGATGCACCTGCACGTAAAGCGGCAAGTCCGGCTCGAAGCGATGTTCCCAATCAGCCTTGAAGCCCAGATAGTCGATATAGAACGCGTACGCTTTCTCCACCGAAAACATACGCAGGATAGGCATGGGTGCAAGCAGTTTCATCGCGAAGAGCCGTGTCGTGAGGTTACGCGCGCGCCGGACGGCGCGGTTCTGCACGATTATCGCCGTTGACAGCCGCCGTTTACAACATTTCGCGGCGCGTCGGTGCCGCGCTATAGTCCCCACTCGAAGCGCACCTGAACTTCGCCGCTGCATCGACACACCAACGCTCGACTGCATCGCTGCAACATCGCTCCGCCGCACTGATCGCCCATGCAAACCGCTCTCCTCGCTCCGCGCCCGCTCGACGCGCTCGATCTTCCTGCCGATCTCGACGGCCGTGACGGCGCGAACCGCGCGCACGCACGCATGCAGATCGCGGCGACGAACGACCTGGACGCCATCCGCGCGTGGCTCGCGCGCGTCGCGGACTCGAAGGCGACCTTCGAGACCTATCGCAAGGAAGCGGAGCGGCTGCTTCTCTGGTCGATCGTGCAATCGGCCAAGCCGCTTTCGTCGCTCACGCACGAGGACCTGGTGGCGTATCAGCACTTTCTCGCCGATCCCCAGCCCGCCGCGCGCTGGGTCGCGGGCGGCGGGCGCAAGCACGCGCGCGACGATCCGCGCTGGCGGCCCTTCTACGGCCCGCTCTCCGCAGCAAGCCAGCGCCAGGCCATGGTGATCCTCAACGCGCTGTTCTCGTGGCTCGTGAGCGCGGGCTATCTCGCGGGCAATCCGCTGTCGCTCTCGCGTCAGCGTTCGCGCCGCGCGCCGCCGCGCATCACGCGCTATCTCGAACGCGAGCTTTGGGAGGACGTGAAGGCCTACGTCGAGAGCTTGCCGCGCGAAAGCGAGCGGCAACGCGAACGCCACTCGCGCGCACGCTGGCTCCTCACGCTGCTTTATCTGGGTGGCCTGCGCATTTCCGAAGTGGGCACGAACACGATGGGCGACTTCTTCGCGCGCCGCGACGGCGCGGGGGCGGAGCGCTGGTGGCTCGACGTGCTCGGCAAGGGCGAGAAACGGCGCCTAGTGCCCGCCACCGCCGAGATGATGGCGGAGCTCGCGCGCTACCGCCGCGAACGCGGTCTGCCCGCGCTGCCCGCGCCGCACGAGGCGACGCCGCTCGTGCTGCCGCTCGGCAAGTCGACAAAGCCGCTCACGCGCGCGGCGCTGCATAGCATCGTCAAGGAGATTTTCGCGGGGGCGGCGCAGCGTCTGCGCGAGGCTGCCGCACGCGAAGCAGAGGGGGATGGCGTAACCGTAGCGGAACACGCAGCACCAGCGGCAACGCAAGCGCCGGCACAAGGGGAGGCACCGGCGGCGACACCCGCTTCGGCCTGGGCCGCCGCCAGCGCGGCGCGTGCGGCGCGGCTCGAAAGCGCGTCGGCGCACTGGTTGCGGCACAGCGCGGGTTCGCACATGGCGGACGGCGACGTCGATCTACGGCTCGTGCGCGACAACCTCGGCCATGCCTCGCTCAGCACGACGAGCCTTTATCTGCACAGCGACGACGACCATCGTCATCGCGAAACCGAAGAGAAGCACCGCATCGACTGGTGAGCGCGCTGCCGCGCGCGTGCTTCAGACCAGCAACTGCCGCGCGAGCACCTCACGCGCCTGGCTCACCGTCTCGCGCTCGCCCGGCAGCGGCGGCGTGAGCGAAAACACCGCTTCCGGCAGCGCCGGCAAGCGGTACCGCGCGCCCAGCTTGACGAGTCCGTCCGTGACCGCCGACGTGCACAGGCACCCCACGCCCAGCCCCGCCGCCAGCATCGACTGCAGGCCCGCCACGCCCGAGGCGCTGTGCACCATCAGATAGGCGCGGCCCTGCTCCTCGAGCGAGCGCACCGCAACCTGATGCAGCATGCAGTCGCCCGGCAGCAGCACGAGCGGCAGCGGATCGGGCAGCGCTTCGGCCAGCGCCGGCGACGCCACCCAGTGCAGCGGCTCGCGGCGCAAAACCCAGCGCGCCTCGCCTTGCACCGGTCGCACCGGCCCGAGCGACATGTTCATCACCACGCCCAGATCGATCTGGCATTTCGCGTGCGCCTGCTCGATCTCGATGCTCTTCATCGTGCTCACGTGCAGGCTCAGTTGGGGATAGCACTCGCGCAGGCGCGCGAGCATGCCGGCCACTTCGTTGGTGCGGAAGTAATCGGTGATGGCCACGCGCAGTTCGCCCTTGATCGCCTGGCCGCGCACTTCGTCGAAGGCGGCCTCGTTGAGCGCCACGATGCGCCGCGCGTGCTCCAGCAGCCGGGTGCCAGCGGGGGTGGGCTCCACGCCGCGCTTGCTGCGCACGAAGAGCGGCACGCCCGCGCGCGCCTCGAGCTTGCGCATCTGCTCGCTGACGGTGGACTGCGAGAGATGCAACGACGGCGCGGCCGCCGTGAGGCTGCCTGCCTCGGCCACCACCGTGAAAGTCCGCAACTGGTCGAGTTCGAAGCCGCGCATGATGTCCACCTATCCATCGAGTAACTCGATGGATAGTACCATCAATTCCCGCTTTTCCGCTCGACAGGCGGAGCACACAATGACGCTTTGAATGGTGCGGTGCATCACCGGCGCCTCGCTCCTGCGCCCCGCAGGACGCAGCGATCCAGCCCCTTTCCGACAGGTTCACCATGACTGAAGATACTCTCACCGCCGAGCCGCGTGCATTGCCTCACGCGCCACGCTCATCGCCCTCTTCGCCCTCTTCGCCCCCGGTCCAGACCGGCTCCGCCGCATCTTGCGCACCCATGCCTGCGGCCACGCGCCGTCATGGCGGCTGGGCACTCGCGGTCCTGCTGATCGGCGCAATCCTGCCGCCGCTCGACTACTTCATCGTGAATCTCGCGCTGCCGTCGATCCACGACGGCCTCGCGGCCAGCGCCTCGCAGCTGGAGCTGGTGGTCTCCGCGTATGCGTGCGCCAACGCCGTGGCGCAGATCACGGGCGGGCGCCTCGGCGATCTCTACGGCCGCAAGCGCCTGTTCATGATCGGCATGGCGGGCTTCGTGATCGCCTCCACGCTCTGCGGGCTCGCGTCGAGCGGCACGGTGCTGGTTGCGGGGCGCATCCTCCAGGGTCTTTTCGCGGCGGTGCTGGCGCCCCAGGTGCTGGCGACGATCCGCAGCGTCTACACGCCCCACGAGCAGGTGCGCGTGATGAGCCTCTATGCTTTCGTGTTCGGCGTCGCGGCGGTCATCGGCCAGCTCGGCGGCGGCGCGCTCATCAGCCTGCATCCGTTCGGCCTCGGCTGGCGCGCGATCTTCCTCGTCAATTTGCCGATCGGTGTGCTCGCTCTCATCGGCAGTTGGCGCTTCATTCCCGAGAGCCGCCCGCCGCGCGGCGCGCGCATCGACGTGCCGGGCACGCTGCTGCTCTCGTTGTTTCTGCTGATGCTGGTCTATCCGCTCACGCGCGGACGCGAAGAAGGCTGGCCCGTGTGGATGCTGCTGTGCCTCGCCGGCGCACTGCCGATGCTCGGTCTGCTGCTGCGCGTGGAGACGCGCAGCCTCGCGGCCGGACGCGACCCGCTGCTCGACGTGCGGCTGCTGCGCAATCCGGTCGTGGCACTGGGCCTCGCGCTCGCGTTTCTGTTCTACATGCTGAGCGCGTTCTTCCTGACTTACGGCATTTATCTGCAAAGCGGTCTGCACTGGTCGCCGCTGGCTTCGGGGTTCGCGATCCTGCCGTTCGGGCTCGGCTTTCTTTCGAGCCCGCTCATCATGCCGCGTCTCGTCTTTCGTCTGGGCGGCTATCGGGTACTGACGCTCGGCTTCGCGCTCATCACGCTCGGTCTTGGAACGGCGGCCGCGCTTGCGAGCGTCACGGCGCCAGGCGCGGGCTTCTATGTTGGCCTCGCGGCGATGGGCATCGGCCAGGGACTCGTGCTGCCCTGCGTGGTGCGCATCGTGCTCGCGGAAGTCGAGCCCGCACGCGCGGGCGTTGCCTCCGGCATGGTCACGGCGACGCTGCAGATCGGCGCTGCGGTGGGCGCCGCAACGCTCGGCGGCGTGTTCTTCGCGCGACTGGGCGTGCATCCCGGCGCGGCCGATTATGTCGTGGGGTTCAGGATCGCAATGTTCGCGCTCGTTGCGATTCTTGGCGCTTGCGTGGCGCTGTCGATGGCGCTCGGGCCGATGCATCGGCGCTTGCATGGGTTGGGGTAGTGGGTGTGGACCGGCAATTGGCATGACGGTGTCGGCCGTTAATCCCCCCACTGCCTCGGGACGGGGACGTCCCTTCATTCTCTAACCGATGCATCTACAGCGAGTGCGAGTGCGCCTCGTTCAATCGCGCTCGCGCGCAAGCGCCGAACAAATCTTCTCGCGATCCTCAGGAGTCGCGGGATTGTAGACAACCATGCTCAGGTCCGGCCGCCCATCCACCGCGAACGCCGAGTATTCGAACGAAAGCGGGCCAAGGTACGGATGCCGGATGCGCTTGACGCCTTCGCCATGGGCCTGGACATTGTTGTCGCGCCACATCGCCTCGAACTCGGGACTCAGGCGGCTCAACTCATCGACGAGATCGCTCACTGCCGTTTGCGCGCCCGCGCGGGCCACGTCGACCCGGAAAGCGCCCACGATGAAGCGCGCCACACTCTCCCAGTCGTATTGCACGTCGCGCGCAAACGGGTCGAGGAACATGAAGCGCAGGACGTTGCGCTGCGCCGGGGGAATCGCGCCGTAATCGATGAGCATCACCGTGGCCGCCCGGTTCCAGGCCACCACGTCCCAAGTCGCCGTGCGAATGAGCGCGGGGCTCGGGTTCAAGGCGTCGAGCACGCGCTGGAGCCTCGGCGTCACGCCTTCGTTCTTGTGGTAGCGCACTTCGGGCGGCCGCCCGAGGCCGAGCAGAAAAAGATGCTCGCGCTCGACTTCCGTCAGCATCAATGCGCCCGCGATACGCTCGAGCACGTCGGCCGAAGGCGCGCCGCCGCGGCCCTGCTCGAGCCACGTGTACCAGGCCGTGCTGATATTCGCCCGTTGCGCCACTTCCTCGCGGCGCAGACCGGGCGTGCGGCGGCGCTTCGGCGAATAGCCAAAGGCCGCTGGATCGAGCTTCGTCCGGCGATCCTTCAGCCAGGCGCCCAACAGATCGCTGCTTTCGACATCGTCGCTCATCATGGTAGTTTTTATAACACGATAATGTCACGACTTTACCACGATAACTGGCGGGTCGATATTCGCTCCCGGTGAAACCCTGGAGATCGAAATCATGCGTGTATTTGTGACTGGTGCAACGGGTTGGGTGGGCTCGGCGGTCGTCGAGGATCTGCTTGCGGCGGGCCATCAGGTGTTGGGGCTCGCACGTTCGGACAAGGGGGCGCAGAGTCTGGCCGCAGCCGGCGCGCAGGTTCTGCGCGGCTCGCTCGATGATCTGGAGAGCCTGAGGCAAGGCGCGGCCCAGACCGACGGCGTGATCCATACCGCGTTCAACCACGATTTTTCGAGGCTCGCGGAAAACTGCGAGCAGGAGCGGTTCGCCATCGAGGCGATCGGCGGTGAACTGGTGGGCTCGGATCGGCCGTTCATCGTCTCGTCCGGCGTGGCGCTCCTGACGCCTGGCCGCGTCTCGACGGAGGACGAGCTGCCCCACCCACCCATCGCATCGTTCCCCCGCGCCCCGGAAATCACGGCGGCAGCGTTTGCGGCACGCGGCGTGCGCGTGACGGCCATCCGTCTCGCGCCGACGGTGCACGGCCTCGGCGATCACGGTTTCGTGCCGCGCCTGATCGGCATTGCGCGCGAGAAAGGCGTTTCCGCCTATGTGGGCGCGGGGAGCAATCGCTGGCCGGCGGTGCACCGGCTCGACGCCGCCCGCGTCTATCGGCTTGCGCTCGAGCACGGCGCGCAAGGCGGCCCGTTTCACGCCATCGCCGAAGAAGGCGTACCGTTCAGACAGATCGCCGAGGTCATCGGCCGTCGGCTGAATCTTCCGGTAGTCGCCCTCGCGCCCGAGGAAGCCACCGGGCATTTTGGCTGGTTCACCCGCTTCGCGGAAATCGATTGCCCCAGCTCCAGCGCGCGCACCCGCTCGCGTCTCGGCTGGCAGCCGCAGCAGCCCACGCTCATCGCGGACCTCGACCAGCCTGGCTATTTCGCTCCGGCGCCTTAGGGGCGATGCGGCCGGGCGATACGGCCGCTTGGGTCAATCAGTCGAAGCGGCCGAAGCGGCCTGGCACTGGACACTGGCATCCTTGAAGGAGGCAGGCAATGAACGAAGCAGCGATGTCGCTCGACGGGAAACGCGTCGTGGTGATTGGTGGGACTTCCGGCATCGGTTTTGCCGTCGCCGGGCTTGCGCAACAACTGGGCGCCGAGGTTGCGATCGCGTCGAGCCGCGCGGCCAACGTCGACGCCGCGCTCGAGCGGCTGCGCGGCGCAACGGGCGACACGATCGATCTGCGCGACGAGGACAGCGTGGCGCGCTTCTTCACGCGGCTCGGCGCTTTCGATCATCTCGCGTTGACCGCGGGGGATTGGGACATTCCGATGTTCGTAGGCGCGCGCAACCTCGATCTCGCCGCCGCACGCGATGGCTTTACGGTCCGCTTCTGGGGCGCGCTGGCCGCGGTCAAGCATGGCAGCCGCTCGATCGACCCGAACGGGTCGATCACGCTCACGAGCGGCATGCTCGCTCATCGGCCGGCCAAAGGCGCGCCATTGCCCGCCGCGCTAGGCGGCGCCATCGAACATCTGGCGCGCGGCCTTGCCGTCGATCTCGCTCCGGTGCGCGTCAACGCGGTGTGCCCCGGCATCATCCTCACGGAGCACACGAGCCAGATGCCGCAGGAACGCTTGCAGGCCTACCTCGCGCGGCTGCCGTTGCCGCGTGGGGCCGAGCCTGCGGAGGCGGCCACCGCCTATGTCTATGCGATGCTGAACGGCTACGTGACGGGCCAGGTCCTGCCCGTGGATGGTGGCGGCGCGCTGGTGTGAGCAGCGCGATTCGGGAAGCGGCAATGAGGGCTTGCCGGTCCGCACGCGGAGCGCCATACCCTGTCCCCGTTCATTCCGGGACCATGCAGAGTCGAAGTTACGAGCGCCGGCGGGCAACCGTGACGACGGCAAGATACAGGTCGCTGTCGCCGTGACCTGCGGGACGCTGCAAGCGTCGCGATCGCCCGGAGGCGGCACCGTCAATGCGCATCAAAACCGCTCATGTCCTCGTGCGCAAAATACATGGGCTCGACGCGTCCGAGCGCGTCGAGCAGCGAGCGGCCCGCCATCGTGAGCGACGGCAGATGACGGCCTTCGTCGCGCTGTTCGAGCGCGACGAGCTGGTGTTCAAGCAAGGTGTCGAGTTCGTGGCGGTTCATGTCGATCTGCTCCGGCGCGTGGCGGATCAGCATCAGCGTTGCAAACTCGTGAGGGCTCAGCACTTCATGTCTCCTGGCAATGCCGCAACCAGAGGGGCATAGGGCCGCATATCTTCGTGCCTCAATGTGACACCCGCATGACTGTCACATACTCGCGTTCGCCTGCTTGTGCGTGAGCGCCTCCGGCCGGGCCGCCAGCGCGGCGCCGCACTCCTCCACGAGATCGCGCAGCGTGGCGGCGAAGTGCGTGCCGGCATCGTCGGCAATGCTCAGGCCTTCTTCGCGCCGCGCCGCCCGCACGCCCACGACGATCGGCACGGCAGGCGCGCGCTCGCGCAAGCGCCGCACGAGATTGCGCAGATACGGCGGCGACTCGGCGGCGTCGAGCGACGCCACGCAGATCGCGTGCGTCGCTTGCGCGTCCACCATCCCGCCGCGCGTCGCGCGCACCTCCTCGTAAGTCGTCGCCGTGCAGGGCAGGTTGGCGCGCGCGAGCAACTGGCAGACGATCGCCACCACGACCTCGTCGAAGGTGCCGCGCCCAGGCACGCACAGCACGGCGCGGCCGTCCTTGGGTATCGCCAATGGCGCGTCGGTGCCGCCTTCCACGGGCTTGCGTCCGTTCGCCTCTTCGCTGGCGGCGTGACGCGAGTCGTCCACCGATTCGAGGTCTTCCACGATGTCGAGCAGCGCCTGATTGATGCGCGCGAGCTGCTCGGCGGGCAACACGCCGCGCAGCACGTCGTTGCGCGCGAAGCGCAGGCCCTCGAACACCACCTGCTCGTAATAGTCGATGAGCGGCATCTCCGTGAGCAGTCGGTCGGCCTGCAGCAACGCCTCGTGCGGGTCGTCGGCGAGCAGGCGCTGGTAGCAGGTCTGAGCGGGCGTGAGCGCCGGCTGGTCGCCGAGCAGAATGGTCAGGAAGTTCAGGCGGTCCACGTAACGGCCGAGCGTGACGATGCACAGCGTGAGCGGCGTGGACAGCACGAGACCGATGGGCCCCCACAGCCAGGCCCAGAAGATCGCCGCCACCACCACCGCGAGTGGCGAAAGGCCCGCGCGGCGGCCATAGAGCATCGGCTCGGCGAACTGTCCCGCCACCACATCGACGACGATGAAGAAGATCAGCGTCGACACCCCCATGGTCCACTGCGGCTGAATGGCGGCGCCGAGCAGCGTCGCCATGATCGCGGCGATCCAGATGCCGATGTAGGGCACGAAGCGCAGAAGCGCGGCGAGCGCCCCGAACAGCAGCGCGCCCGGCAAGCCGATGCCCGCGAGCCCGATGGCGATCACGCCGCCCACGGAGACGTTCACGCCCAGTTGCGCGACGAAGTAGCGCGAGAGCCGCTCCGAGGCGTCGTTGATGGCCGTGGTGGTACGGTGCAGGTCGTCGGAGCCGAACACGCTGATGAGCCGGTCGCGCAGGTCCTCGCGCTGCAGCAGGATGAAGATGGTCACCACGAGCACGATGAAGCCCGTTTCGAGCGGCGCGATGGCCGGCGCGAACGCCCTGCGCGCGAGCTGCAGCGGCGTGGGCGCGGGCGTGTGGACCTCGACGGGCATTGGCTGCTGCGGCTGGTTGCGCGCGGCGCGCCCGCGCGGCTG
>DATEJU010000542.1:0-3907 GCA_035277805.1 Paraburkholderia sp.
GTGGTCCACACCATGCCGGCGTGCCACTTCCCGGCTACTGCTGCCTTTGCCTGACAGAAAGTCTTTGACAACAGACCGCTTGAACCGCGCGTCGTGTCTGCTCATGAAAAAACACCCCAAATCGTTGAACGGGTGTCCAACTTTTGGGGTGCAGTTCACCGTCACGGGGACTCGCGCGGCTTTTTTGTTGTCCTCTTGCCATTGCCTTTCGGCATTGCCGGAGTGTTTGAACGCGAATACGAAGTGTTCTCGTAGTCGACTGATTTAAAAGCAGATTCCAGGGTTATCTCCAATTGGTCATGGTAGGGCCATTACAATCGCCGCTATTCCACGTTCGCGTTTTGTTCGCATGTCCACAGCCACCGCCGTATCGTCATCGGAAAAACAGCGCGTTGCGCGCAAGACCACGTTTGTCAGCGTCGGCGTCAATTCCGTGCTCGTCGTGCTGCAAATCGCGGTCGGCGTGTTTGCGCATTCGCAGGCTTTGATCGCCGACGGTATCCATTCGCTCTCCGATCTCGTTTCTGATTTCGTCGTGCTGCTCGCTAACCGCCATAGCGGTGCAAAGCCAGATGCCGATCACAATTACGGCCACAGCCGTTATGAAACGGTCGCTTCATTATTTCTCGGCGCATTACTGATTGCGGTAGGCGTGGGCATGCTCGCGCGCGCCGGCACGCGCATCGCCAATCTCGGCGATATTCCGCCGGTTCACGCGAGCGCGCTCGCAGTGGCCGTGCTCGTGCTCGTCTCCAAGGAATCGCTCTTTCGCTACATGCTGCGCGAGGCGCAGCGCGTGCGCTCGGCCATGCTGATCGCCAACGCCTGGCACGCGCGCTCGGACGCGGCTTCGTCGCTCGTGGTGGCCATCGGTATTCTGGGTAGCCTCATGGGCGTGCGTCTGCTCGATCCGATCGCGGCGGCCATCGTCGGCTTCATGGTCGCGCGCATGGGCTGGGTGTTCGGCTGGGACGCGCTGCAGGACCTCTCCGACCGCGCGCTCGACGAAGCCACCACTGCCGACTTGCGCACGCTCTTGCTCGGCACGCCCGGCGTGCTCGACGTGCACGAAATGCGCACGCGCAAGACCGGCGATCTCGCGCTCGTGGACGCGCACATCCTCGTCGATCCGCTCATCTCGGTTTCCGAGGGGCACTACATCGCGGAGACGGCGCGCGCGCGCCTGCTCACCGACCCGCGCGTGCTCGACGCGCTGATCCACGTCGACCCCGAGGACGACATGCACGTGCGCTCGGTCGCGAACCTGCCGCCGCGCAGCGAAGTCGCGAATGCACTGCGCGAGGCGCTTTCGGCGCACGGCGTGCGTGTGGAGGCGGTGACGCTTCATTACCTGAGCACAGGTCTCGAAATTCAGGCCGTGCTCTCGGCGCAGGACGATGCAAGGCGCCTCGACGGCGTCGACGTGCAAGCGCTCGCGCGCAAGCTCGGCGCGAGCAAGCTGGAGGCCGTGCGGACTGCGGCGCCGGCGATGGATTCGGGATCGGCGGAGCGATCGCGAGGCGCGCGCGAATGAACGGCTGCGCTCGCACCGCGCGCAGCGGTGCGAGCGTCCGGCCGAAGCGCGGCTAGCGGCTCAAAGCGGCAGTTGCGTATCGAACTTGATTTCGCGAAGCACGACGCTCGTGCGCACCTGCGCGACGGCTGGAATGCGGAAGATGCGTTCGTGCAGGAAAGCGTCGTAGGCCTTGATGTCGGGCGCGACGATCTTGAGGATGTAATCCGATTCGCCGGTCGTGCTGTAGCACTCGGTCACTTCGGGACAGGTGGCGATCTCGCGCTCGAATTCCTCGACGCCGCCCTCGGTGTGCCGCGTGAGATGGATATGCGCGAGCGCGCAGACGTGCAGGCCCAACTTCTCGCGATCGAGCAGCGCCGTGTAGCGCTGGATCACGCCCGATTGTTCCATGTCCTTGATGCGGCGCCAGCATGGCGTGCTGGAGAGCCCCACTTGATCGGAGATTTCCTGCACCGAGCGGCGCGCGTCGAGCTGCAAAAGGCGCAGGATCTTCTGAGAGAACGTATCGAGTGTCAAATGCGCCTCCATGTGCGTCGCCGTATTCCTGAATGTTAGAGGCCGGAAAAACGAAACGCAATGCAAACCGCACTTGAGGAGGCAGATTCCCTAATTTGCTGGCCCGGTGGCGGCTTTTTGCCCTGAGGCGTCCCCATCATCGGACGTGGCGGCCGCCCCGAGCCCGGCCTGCTGCGCGCGCAGGTCGGCGAGCATGTTGCAAAAGAGCGCGCCTTGCTCGATGGCGTCGTCGAGCGCGACGTGGGTGTGCGGGTGATCGTCGAACCAGTGCTTCGGAAAGCGCGGCTTGATGCACTTGCGGTACGGCAGGCCCGTCATGGCGAATGCGAGCGTCTTGATGTCGAGCGCCGACCACGAGAACGGGCAGCGCCCCGTAAAGCGCATCATGTACCAGAACATGAAGGTGAAATCGAAGCCCGCCGGCATGGCCACGAACACGGGCTTGCCGGGCAGCGCCTCCACCCACTCCACATAGGCATTGAGCGCCTCGGCCGGATCCTGCAGATCCTTGCGGCACGCCGCCCACGCCTCGGGCTGTGTTTCCCACCACGCGGCCTGTACCGGATGCGGCGCCGCGCCTTCGAGCGTGGCGAGATTCGCCGAGAAAGTCGCGATCAGACGCTTGTCGGCGGTGTAGGCCGCCGACGCGAAGCTCAGCATCGAGTGCGGGCCTGGGATCGGACCGTCGGCCTCGACGTCGGTGCTGACATAGATCTCTTCGATGGCGGCTTGATTCGCTGGATTCATTGGCTGGGTTCGTTGACGGTTTGACGCGTGCCGGCCGGCATGGCGGGGCGCTCGACTGGCCCGGCGCTCAGCCCCAGGGCGCCTGGCTGGCGCCGGTGGAGACGTCGGGCACGCTGTCTGCTACGTAAGGATTCGTGCGGCGCTCCTCGCCGAAGGTCGAAACCGGGCCGTGGCCCGGCACGAACGTGACATCGTTGCCGAGCGGCCAGAGCTTCTCCCGGATCGAGCGGATCAAGTCCGCGTGGTTGCCACGCGGAAAGTCCGTGCGGCCGATCGAGCCCGCGAACAGCACGTCGCCCACCAGCGCGAGCTGATGCTTGCGGCTGAAGAACACGACGTGCCCAGGCGTGTGTCCGGGACAGTGATAGACCTCCAGCTCCTCATCTCCAAATTGCACGGTGTCGCTGTCCGCGAGCCAGCGGTCCGGCTCGAACGCCTGCGCATGACCAAAGCCAAAGCGCACGCTCTGCTGCGGCAACTGATCGATCCAGAAACGCTCGTCCTCATGCGGACCGACGATTGGCACGCCGTATTTTTCGGCGAGCTCCTTCGCGCCCGCGCAGTGGTCGAGGTGGCCGTGCGTGAGCAGCACCTTCTCGAGCTGCACACCCTGGCGCTCGATTTCGGCCGCGATGCGATCGAGATCGCCGCCCGGATCGACGACGGCGGCGCGCCCCGTTGCCTCGCAGACAAGGAGCGAGCTGTTTTGCTGGAACGGCGTGACGGGAATCAGCGTGACTTTCATGCGCGCGGCTCGTGGATGACGTGGGTCTTGGGAGGCCAAAGCCCCGATTGTACCGGGGTGCGCAAGACGTCGCCCGCGCCCGCCGAGGCGCGTCCACCGACCTTGTCAGACAAGGCTCGTGGATGGCTAAGACAAACGGCTTTGTTACATCAATAGTGAAAAATCATGGAGATTTCTACCCGGCAAGGATGGCAAGAATTACTTTTGGGTATAATGCGCTCCATCAAGCACGTTACGCGTGCGTTCACTGGGCGATGTGACCCGCAGTTTAAAAGGGGTCGCGATGCATCGCCGTCAAGCAGTGCCGTCGAAGAAGGCTGGCTAAACAGGCTGCCTTACAAGACGGCAAATCAGGTGCCGAT
>DATEJU010000543.1:0-6588 GCA_035277805.1 Paraburkholderia sp.
CGCGCCTCGCGCCCGGGGTTGCGGAGGCGGCGCCTTCGCGGCGCGATGCGGGAATCCACGCCAGCGTGGCCGCGAGGCCCGCCGCGCACAGCGGCAGGTTGACGAGAAAGATGCTGCGCCAGCCGAACGCGGCGATCAGCAGGCCCCCGGCGATCGGCCCGGCGGCGATGGAGATCGCGCCGGCGGCCGTCCAGAACCCCACGGCGCGGGCGCGCAGCGTGCGCTCGTGGCGGCAGGCCTCGTTCAAGAGCGCGAGCGAATTGGGCAGCATGGCGGCTGCGCCTGCGCCCTGCAGCGCCCGGGCGGCGATCAGCAAGGCTGGATTGGCCGCAAGCCCGCAGGCCAGCGAGGCGAGCGCGAACACGACGAGGCCGGCCGCATACATGCGGCGCGCGCCGTAGCGGTCGCCGAGCACGCCGCCCGAGAGCATCAGCACGGCGAAGGCGAGCGTATAGGCGTCGACGATCCATTGCAGCCGGGCGACGTTCGCGTGCAGGTCGGCGGCGATGCGCGCCAGCGCGATGTTGACGATGGTGACGTCGAGCTGCGTCACGACAAAGCCCACGCTCACGGTCGCTACGATGCGCGCGAGCGCGCTCGTGAAGTGTGTGGGGCGGTCGGGCTGCGACGCGCGCGCAGAAGGCGGGGAGGGAGGCGGCGTATTCATGCGAAGTATCTTAGGCCGCTGACCGCTTCGACGTTTCAGTGCGGCGTGAAAGGTCGAAGTATGTCGGCGCACCCGGCGGTGCTCGCCAGTGCGTTGACGCCGTGCCTGTCAGCTCTGACTGCCGGCGCCGCAGGAATTGTCCCCATATACCCGCAATTAAGAGTCGTCTTATGGCGGTCTTTGCACATCTCCACACAATTGCATCCACTTTGTTCGTGCTCGTATAAGGGAAGGGGGTCTCTATGCGTATCGCGATTCTTCAGCGCGACACGGTCCAGCGCGGGTTGATCGAACGTACGCTCGCACAATGCGGGCACGCGTGCATGCCATTCAGCGACGGGATTGCACTTGTCAAGGCGCTGGCCGCTTCCACCGTCGACATGCTCGTGCTCGACTGGCAGGGCTCGCGGCTCTCGGGCGCAGAGCTGCTCAAGACGGTGCGCGCCGTGAACGGCAACCAGATTCCAGTGCTGTTCGCTTCCGAGGACGACTCGGACGAGAGTGTAGTGCGCGCGTTCTCGGTGGGCGCGGACGACTATGTGAGCCTGCCAGTGTGTCCGTCGGTGTTTCGCGCACGCGTGAACGCACTGCTACGGCGCGCCTTTCCCGATCGTTACGAGAACGTGACGCTCGAGGCGGGCCCGTATCACTTCGACATGCGCCACCAGAGCGTCACCGTGCACGGCAAGACGGTCGAACTCTCGGGCACGCAGTATCGGCTCGCCTCGCTGTTCTTCGCGAACATCGGACGCGTGCTCTCGCGCGACCATATCTATGCCATGGTGTGGGGCCGCGATCTGCACACGCTCACGCGCACCATCGACAGTCACGTCTCGCGCCTGCGCGTGCTGCTGGAGATCGAGGAGCAAAATGGCTTTCGCCTGCAGCCCGTCTACAAGAGCGGCTACCGGCTATTGCGCTTGCAGGACGAGTCGATGCCCTTCGAACTCGACGCGGTGTGACGCTCAAACGGGCGATCGCAGGGGTAATCGCGGTGGTAGTCGAAGCGGCAATGAAAAACGGCGGCACGCGTGGCGTGTCGCCGTTTTTCCTTTTCTGATCCGCAGTCGTGTCGCTTGCGATCGATGCGCGGCGCCCGGGCGCCCATGCGTATTCGCACGGGGATCTCAGCGTTTGAGGCCGAGCCCCTGCAGCACCGCATTGCCTTCCGGCGTCAGGCGGATCTGCGTGGCGCCTGCGGCGGCGTCGCCGGGCACCTGCTCGACGAGGCCCGCCTCCTGGAGCGTGGTGATCTCGGGCTTGGCGTGCGCGTCGATGGGCGCATGCAGCAGTAACAACAGCGTGGCGAGCTCGTGATGGCTCAGCAGGCGCCGCAGCATCGTGCGCTTTGCGGGCTTGGCCGGCTGCGCCTGGCTTGCTGCCTGATTCTTCGATCCTGTCCAGTTCACGGGCACCTCCTGCAGCGATTTCTTCCGAGTGACGCGATGATGCGGACGAAGACTTAAGCGATTCTTAAAACCCGCCGCGAAAATGTGTCGCCGTACTACACGGTGTGACGTCCCGTAATCGTTTGTAAGCGGACTTGCGCCGGCGTGCCGCGTACTTTCGCAAACGGGCGTGGGGAAAGCTCGGGCTCAGGGCGCGCAGGTCTTGCTCGCGCCTTCGATCCACAAGTTGGTTGCGTGACGCTTGCCCGCGTAGAAGCGATAGGTGGTCGTGCCGTTGTCCGCGCGGATCTTGACGACGTTGGAGTCGCCGAAATCGAGCATTTCGCCTTGCGGCAGCGCGGTCGTCTCGAAGCTCGCGCCGTGCCGGGTGGCTTCCGTCGTCAGGCACGAGACGACGTCCTGAACCGAACGGTTGGTCGTGGAATCGATGACGGGTTGGCCGGAATCCGGATTGCTCTGGAACCAGGCGCAGGCGCCGAGGCTAAGCGAAAGGGCGAGGGGTACGGCAAGCTTCTTCATATTTCTCCGGTCCCATGCGGAGCCGTCGACCAGACCGAACGGTCGTAGACGGCAAGGAACTCAAGATTATAGCGGCAGCATGCCGCGTGCCGGCGCCGGGTGACGCGAACGGGCGGCCGCCATCTGCGCGACATACGGGCGGCATACAGTGAAAACACGACTAGCAATACGAACAAAAGTGTGCGGCGCCGCACGCACGCGGCGGGCACGGCTGTTGCGGGCATACGACTGACACTGCTGTGGTGCGACACCGCTACACACGAATCAACCAGGAGAGATAGACTATCTCAGAGGTGTACTCCGCGATCTGACGCGACGTCAGGGAGAATAACCATGAGCCGCCCGTCGGTCCGTTTTCCTCTTCCTGCCACCCATGCCAGTTCAGTCTGGCGGTGGATCAAGTGGGGTTTGCTCGTCGCGATTCTGGCGGCCATCGCCATCGCGGTGCGCATCGTCCAGATCGAAATCGATACCTCGAGACTGCAGGCGCACTACCTCTCCGAGCTTACGCGCGACATCGGCTTCGCGGTCGAGCCCGGGCCGAGCCACAGCATCCGCTTTCCCACGACGAATGGCCCGTACGACGTGCGGCTCGGCTACGAAGGGCTGCCTGCGTTCACCGAGCGGCTCGAAAAACGCGGCTTCACCATCTCCGCGCAGGCGCGCGATTCGGCGCGCATGCTTTCGCTCGCCGACGACGGGCTTTTCCTCCCCTACGAGGAGAAAGACCAGGCCGGCATCGTGCTGCGCGACGCCAATGGCGCGACCCTGTTCCATACGCGCTATCCGCAGCGCGCCTACGAGAACTTCGAAGCGGTGCCGCCGCTCGTGCGCGATTCGCTGCTCTTCATCGAAGACAAATACCTGCTCGCCGCCGACCAGCCGAACCGCAATCCTGCCATCGACTGGGGGCGCTTCTCCCGCGCACTCGTCGATCAGGGCGTGCGCCTCGTGAACAAACACCAGCACACGCCGGGCGGCAGCACGCTCGCCACGCAGATCGAGAAGTTCCGCCACTCCACGGGCGGGCGCACCGCCACGCCGCCGGAAAAGCTGCGCCAGATTGCGTCGGCTTCGGTGCGCGCCTATCTCGACGGTCCGCAGACGATGCCCGCGCGCCAGCAGATTCTCGTGCACTATCTGAATTCCGTGCCGCTTTCGGCAAAGGCGGGCGTGGGCGAGGTCAACGGCATCGGCGACGGTCTCGCGGCCTGGTACGGGCGCGACTTCCGCGACGTCAACCGCATCCTGCGCGAGCCCATTTCGAGCGCGACGCTCGACGAGCAGGCGCTCGCATTCCGCCAGGTGCTCTCGCTCCTGATCGCGCAGCGCGCGCCCTCGTATTTCCTGCAGAAGAACAACGACGCGCTCGCCAAGCTCACGGATAGCTATCTGCGCCTGCTCGGCAGCGGCGGCGTGATCTCGCCCGCGCTGCGCGACGCCGCGCTCGCGACGCAGCTCACGCTCGACCGCTCGAAGCCCGCGCCGCGCGCGCCGGTCTCCTACGTCGAGCGCAAGGCCGTGCTCACGATGCGCACGCAACTGATGCAGGCGCTGGGTCTGAAGACGATCTACGACGTCGATCGCCTCGACCTTTCCGCTACGTCCACGCTCGATGATTCCGTGCAGCAGGCCGTGAGCGACCGGCTCGCCGACGCCGCGACCAAGGATGGCGCGCGCGCAGCGGGGATCGTGGGCTACGAGATGCTGAAGCCCGCCGACGACCCCTCGAAGATTGCGTACAGCTTCACGCTGTTCGAGCGGCGCGGCGGCGAAAATCTCGTGCGCGTGCAGACCGATAGCGTGAACGAGCCGTTCGACATCAATTCCGGTGCGCGCCTGAATCTCGGTTCGACCGCGAAGCTGCGCACGATCATTACGTATCTGCAGATCGTGAGCGCGCTGCACGCGAAGTACGCCAACGAAGATGCGAAGACGTTGCGCGCGATGATTCCACAGGTCGACCCGAGCGATGCGCTCACGCGCTGGGCGCTCGACTATCTCTCGAAGACGCCCGACCGTTCGCTGTCCGCCATGCTGGAAGCGGCCGTGCAGCGCAAGTATTCGGCGAATCCGGGCGAGACCTTCTACACGGGCGGCGGCGCGCAGACATTCAATAATTTCGAGTCGAGCGACAACTCGCAGATTCTCACCGTGCAGCGCGCATTCCAGCATTCGGTGAATCTCGTGTTTGTGCGGCTCATGCGCGACATCGTCCACTACGAGATGATCCAGGTCTCGGGACCGCCCTCGACGTACCTCGACGATCCGGTGGTGCGCAACCACTACCTCACGCAATTCGCCGACGGCGAGAGCCAGGTCTACATGAAGCGCTTCTACACGCGCTATGCAGGCAAGAGCAACGACGAGGCACTGCAGATTCTGCTGCAACATACGCGCAAGGGCCCGGCGCGGATCGCGACCGTGCTGCGCAGCGTGAACCCCAACGGCGACCAGACGTGGTTCAACGCATTGATGCGCGCGCAACTGAAGAACACCAAGTTCCGGTGGCTCGACGACGAAGATCTTGCCAAGTACTACAACAAGTACGCGATCGACAAGTTCAACCTCAACGATCGCGGCTATATCGCGGGTATCCATCCGCTCGAACTGTGGCTGCTGAATTATCTGCGCGCGCATCCCGACGCGACGCTCGCACAGGTCCAGGCGCAAAGCCGCGACGTGCGTCTCTATACCTACAAGTGGCTCTTCAAGACGCGCTACTACGCCACGCAGAACCGGCGCATCCGTCGCATGATCGAGCTGAAGGCGTACGCCGAGATCGGCAAGTCGTGGCGTGCGCTCGGCTATCCGTTCGACAACATCACGCCTTCGTATGGCGCGGCGATCGGTGCGTCGGGCGACCGGCCTTCGGCGCTTGCGTATCTGATCGGTCTCGTCTCCAGCAACGGCGAGAAGCTGCCGACGCATAGCTTCGAATCGCTCGACTTCGCACGCGGCACGCCGTACGAGACGCGCTTCGTGCACGCGGCCAAGGCGCCGCAGCCGCTCATCTCGCCGGAAATCGCGCAGGTGGTGCGCGAGTCGCTGATCACGGTGGTGCAGGGCGGCACGGCCAAGCGGCTCGCCGACGGCATGACGCTCCCCGACGGCAAGACGCTGCAGGTCTACGGCAAGACTGGCACGGGCGATCAACGCTTCAACGTGTACGCACCGGGTGCGCGCCTGATCGAGTCGCGCAAGGTGAACCGCACCGCGACGTTCGTGTTCGTCATTGGCAACCGTTTCTACGGGACGCTTACCGCCTTTGTGCACGAGCCGTACGCCGCTCGCTATTCATTCACGAGTGCGCTCTCGGTGCAGTTGCTGAAGTCGCTCGCGCCGGTGCTGCAACCGCTGCTGGAGGATAAGGAGGCGCCGGACGGCAAGCTGAAGTCCGGAACGGCTTCGCAGGAGATGACGTTGATCGATCAGCAGACGGGCGCCGTGCAGCGCGTAAGCTTGCCGCTTGCGCAACCGCGTGCGACGGCTGGGTGGTCCAGCACGGTGCCGGGATTTTATTCGGATATCGAATCAATTCAGGCGAAGACGCATGTGAAATGACGTCGTGTCGCGCAGACGCTTTCCCGGCTTGATTGACGCGATGTGCTTGCGTCGATCGACCCGGCGACGATAGACCGAAGACAAACGCGCCCAACACGGGCGCGTTTGTCTTTGCGGGCCGTTCGAGCGCTCGTGCAGGCGGGCGCTCGAACGGAGCGGCCAGCTGCGCATCGTTCAATACGAACCTGGCGGCGGTGGGGGCGGCGATCCGGGCGGCGGAGGCGGCAGATAGCGCGGCTGCGTCTGATAGTACGGCTGCTGCGTCTGCATGCGGCCCGCGAAGGGAATGCGGTTGCCATTGGCATACATGCACTGGAGATACGCGTAGTCGTAGCGGCGCTGTACGTCATAGGCCGAGCCTTGCACGTTGCCCATGCCAACCGCGCTGCCCGCGAGCAGGCCGGCGCCCGCGCCGATGGCCGCGCCGTT
>DATEJU010000544.1:0-3765 GCA_035277805.1 Paraburkholderia sp.
GTCGTTCGAGACCGAATCGGCCACGATGAGCGACTGGCCATCGGGCGTGATCATCAGGTGATGCGGCTCCTTGCCGGTGGGCTCGGTGCCGACCACGCTGCGGCTCGCCTCGTCGATGAGCGAAAGCTGCGCTTCGCCGGAGTCGAGCACGATGACTTTGTCGTTGCCGCTGCTGCCGGCATTTGCGTTGCCGCCGGCGTGAGCGACCGCGCTAAAGGCGAGCGAGCCAAGGAGCACCGCCGCTGCAACGCGGTTCCTGGTAAAGGTAAGGATCGGGAAATGTGGCATTTCGTAAGGGAGTAAGCCGGCGCAGTCAGGGAGACGGCAACCGGAGAAAGCACGCGCGGAGCCGGTTTGTGCTGAGATAGATGCTGGCGCGCCGCAAAGCGGCCGAAAGCCAGACGAAATCTCAGTCGAATCCGCCCAAAGCAGCGGGCAGCGAAACCCGGCGCGCGGGTCACCTCATTAACGCGCGAGAATCGCTTTCCGATGACGCGCGAATGCGCCGCGAGCGCCCTTTTTAAGCGCTTTTCACGGCCGCGCGCGGCTTCGGTCCTTTGCTTTGGCCCTTTGCGTTAAGGCCCCTGAACTTCGGCGAGGCTTTCATGCATCATCGCACCCGCGAAGACAGCCTGCATGACCCGCCCGGCGGGCTCTCCGAGCGCACGGCGCACAAGGTGCGCGAGGCGCTCGAAGGACGCCGGCGCGGCGCGGCGCTCTTGCTGCCGCTCGCGGGGCCGGCCGTGATCGTCTCGGTGGCCTACATGGACCCCGGCAACTTCGCGACCAACATCCAGGCGGGCGCGCGCTACGGCTATACGCTGCTCTGGGTCGTGCTGCTCGCGAATCTCGTCGCCATGCTGTTCCAGGCGCTCTCCGCGAAGCTCGGCATCGTCACCGGCTGCAATCTCGCGCAGTTGTGCCGCGCGCACCTCCCCGCGCCGCTCGTCTGGCTCATGTGGATCGTGAGCGAGATCGCCGCCATGGCCACCGACCTCGCCGAATTCCTCGGCGGCGCGATCGGGCTTGCGCTTCTTTTGCACTTGCCGCTCATCGCGGGCATGGCGGTCACCGCCGTCGTCACGTACGGGCTGCTGTTCTTCGAGCGCGCGGGCTTTCGTCCGCTCGAACTCGTGATCGGCGCGCTCGTGGGCGTGATCGGCCTGTGCTATCTGCTGGAGCTGTTCATCGCGCCTGTCGACTGGGGCGGCGTGCTTGGGCATCTGGCCGCGCCGCGCCTGCCCGACGCGCAGGCCGTGACGATCGCCGTGGGCATCGTGGGCGCGACGGTCATGCCGCACGCACTGTTTCTGCACTCCGGGCTCACCCAGGCGCGCGTGCAGCCGCGCGACGAGCACGAGCGCAAGCGCCTTTTGCGCTTCTCGAACATCGAGGTGGCGATCGCGCTGTCGTTCGCGGGGCTCATCAACATGGCGATGGTCATCATGGCGTCGGCGGCATTCCACCTGGGCCACGCCGACGTCGCCGAGATCGGCACCGCCTGGCACACGCTCGCGCCGCTCTTCGGCGTGGCCGCGGCCAGCATCTTTCTTGTTTCGCTGATTGCCTCGGGCCTGTCGAGCTCGGTGGTGGGCACGCTCGCCGGCCAGATGATCATGCAGGGCTTCGTGGGCTTCCAGATTCCGCTGTGGCTGCGCCGTATCGTGACGATGGCGCCGAGCTTCGTGGTGGTGGGCCTCGGCGTGAACGCCACCGAGGCGCTCGTGGTGAGCCAGGTCGTGCTGAGTTTCGCGCTGCCGTTCCCGATGGCCGCGCTCGTCTGGTTCACGAGCCGGCGCGACGTCATGGGAGGTTTCCGCAGCGGCCCGGCGCTCGCGTGGCTCGCGGTGCTGGGCGCGGTGGCGGTGCTCGCGCTCAATGCGCTGCTGCTGTTGCAAACTTTCGGCGTGAAAGTGCCCGGTCTCGCGTGAAGCGCCGCTTTCGATGCCTCACGCAAAGCGACCGCGCGAGACGCTCGGCGCGAGCCTTGCACAAAGCGTGCAGTGCGCGAGGCCCAATTCGATCGATTCGCGCAATTCTCCGGGCATGCATGCGCGAACCGTTCACCGACCGCGCGGTCGGCGTGCAAATGCCTGCGCCAGACGTGCAAACTCGCGCGAAACGATGCAACATTAGCTCTTTTCACCGCGTCCGGACCTGAGCCGGGTGCAATCTTCGCAACCTTGCGCCACTTCATCGCCACAGCGCGCTACAACGCGCCACAACCGAGCGACCTGCCATGACGAATCAGCCTGCCCAAGCCGCGCCCGACCAGCCCGTCGACATGATCATCTTCGGCGGCGGAGGCGACCTTGCCGCACGCAAACTGCTCCCCGCGCTCTACATGGCGCATCTGCACGGCAACCTGCCGCACGACACGCGCATCATCGCCGTGGGCCGCAAGAACTGGACCATCGACGACTACCGCGCGTTCATGGAAGAGCAGTCGCGTCCGTTCATCGACGCCAAGGCCTTCAACGCCGAGGCGTGGGACCGCTATCTGAATCTGTTCCAGTACGTGATCATCGACGTGAATGCGCCCGGCGATTACGAACGTCTCGCCGAGGCCTCGCGCAAGCACGCGCTGCGCGTGTTCTATCTCTCGACCTCGCCCGAGCTGTTCACGACGATCTGCGACAACCTCTCGACGGCGCATCTGCTCGACAAGCATTCGCGCGTCGTGCTGGAAAAGCCGCTCGGCCACGATCTCGCTTCGGCCAAGGAGATCAACGCCTCGGTGGGCCGCCACTTCGCGGAATCGCAGATCTACCGGATCGACCACTATCTCGGCAAGGAGACGGTGCAGAACCTGATGGTGCTGCGCTTCGGCAATCCGATCTTCGGGCCGCTGTGGCAGGCGCCGTATATCCGCAGCGTGCAGATCACGGTGGCGGAGACAGTGGGCGTGGGCAGCCGCGCGGGCTTCTACGACCACACCGGCGCGCTGCGCGACATGGTGCAGAACCACCTGCTGCAACTGCTGTGCATCGTGGCGATGGAGCCGCCCGTCTCGCTCGATCCGGACGCCGTGCGCGACGAAAAGCTCAAGGTTCTGCGCTCGCTGCGGCCGATGTCGGTCGCCGATATCGCGCGCGACACGGTGCGCGGCCAGTACGCGGCGGGCGCCGTGGACGGCCAGCCTGTGAAGGGCTACCTCGAAGAAGACAACGTGCCGGCGAACAGCCGCGCGGAAACCTTCGTGGCGCTGCGCGCGCACATCAACAACTGGCGCTGGGCCAACGTGCCGTTCTTCCTGCGCACGGGCAAGCGCATGCAAAAGCGCCAGTCGGAGATCGTGATCGAATTCGCGGACCTGCCCTTCTCGATCTTCCCGAGCGGGCCGCGCAACTACGGCAACCGTCTCGTGATCCAGCTCCAGCCCGAAGAGTCGATCCAGTTGCAGATGCTCGCAAAGGAGCCGGGCAGCGGCATGAACATGCTGCCGGTGAGCCTGAATCTCGATCTGCAGCAGGCCATTCCCGAGCGCCGCGCGGAAGCCTACGAGCGCCTGCTCGTCGACGTGATTCGCGGGCGCCTCACGCACTTCATGCGCCGCGACGAACTGGAAGCCGCCTGGAGCTGGGTGGAGCCGATTCTCGAAGGCTGGAAGGAGCTCAACGACCGCCCGCGCATTTATACGGCGGGCACTTACGGGCCGGCTGCGTCTTCGGCGCTGCTCGCGCGCGAGGGCATGCAGTGGGCCGAAGAGGCTTGAGCGAGCTTTGAGCTAGCGTATGACTGACACGCGCCGCGCACTTTGCGCGG
>DATEJU010000545.1:0-2124 GCA_035277805.1 Paraburkholderia sp.
GGTGGCCACCGCCTGCGAGCCCTCCAGATGGCTCGCCTGCAGTTGCGAGACCAGCACCGAGCGCTCGCTGTCGATCACGTTCAGATAGCTGACCTCGCCCTCCTCGTACTGCGTGCGCGAGAGATGCGCGGCGCGCTGCGAAGCGCTCACCGCATCGTCCTGCGCGCTGATCTGGTCGTTGAGCAGACGCAGATCGGAGAGGTTGTCCTCCACCTCGCGGAACGCCACGAGCACCTGCTGGCGATACTGCGCGACATCCTCGTCATACTTCGCGCGCGCCTGGGCGAGATTGGCCTTGCGCCGCCCGCCGTCGAAGAGCGGCAGCGTGAGCGCCGTGCCCGCGAACGGCCCGAGCAGGAACGCGCGGCTCGACCACATGAAGAGGTCGCCGAGCGAGGCCGACTCATAGCCGAACGCGCCCGTGATATCGAGCTTCGGAAAGAACGCCGACTTCGCGAGGCCCACCCGCGCGTTCGCGGCGGCCATCGCGCGCTCGGCGGCGGCGATGTCGGGGCGGCGCTCGAGCAGCGTAGAAGGCAGGCCCGGCGGCACGCTCACCGCCACCGGCGCAAGCGGCGTCTCGGGGAACGTGAAGTCCGCCGGCGCCTTGCCGAGCAGGATCGCGAGACTGTGCTCCGAAGCCGCGCGCTGGCGCGCCACGCCCACCGCATCGGCGCGCGCGCTCGCCAGCTCGTTGCGCGCCTGCGAAACGTCGAGCTCGCTGATGTCGCCCTCCTTGAAGCGGCGCTCGACGAGCTTGAGCGCATCCTCGCGCAGCGCCACCGTGCGCCGGTAGAGATCGACATCGGAGTCGAACTGGCGCAACTGGAAGTAGTTCTGCGCGACGTCGGCCTGCAGCGCGAGCTGCACCGAGCGGAACAGCGCCTCGCTCTGCTGCGCATCGGCCTGCGTGGCGTGCACGTTCGAGCTAACGCGGCCGAACAGATCGACCTCGTAGCTCGCCGTGGCCTGCGCGCGCCAAAGCGTTTGCGCGGGCACGTTGGCGTTTTGCGGCAGATACTGCGAAGCCGGCGAAGCGCGCTCGTAGGTCGGCCCAAAGCCCGCGTCGATGGACGGGAACCACGAAGCGCGCGCTGCCTGCGTGAGCGCGCGCGACTGCTGCACGCGCGCGGCGGCAGCCTTCAGATCCTGGTTGGCGGCCTGCGCCTGATCTTCGAGCTTGTCGAGCGTGGGGTCGCCGAACGCCTTCCACCACTCGCCACGATGCGCGTCGTCGGCGGGTTGCGCGGGCGTCCACGAGCCCACGTCGTGCGGGCCCGCTGGCTGGGCTGGCGCTTGCCCCTGCGTTTGCAACGGCGCTTCCTTGTATGCGCCCGGCACGCCCGCATCGGGCACCTTGTACGTCGGCTCGACATTGCACGCGGCGAGCCACGCGAACAGCGCGACGCTCGCGCCAAGCCGCGTCAAGCGCCAGAAGCCGCCCATAGCGTCGATGCCGCCCGGCTTCGTCGGCGAAGCTGAATAGTTAGTCATCTTTATGATCCTTCCTTACGCGTCCACCGTAGACCGGGCCGTGCGCGCGTTGTCTTTCTGCGCGACGTGTATTTTTCCGCCCGCAATCGTGCGCAGCACCACGTAGAACACCGGCGTCAGCAGCAGGCCGAACGCCGTCACGCCGAGCATGCCGAAGAACACCGCCACGCCCATCGCATGACGCATTTCCGAACCCGCGCCAGACGAGAGCACGAGCGGCACCACACCCATGATGAACGCGATGGAGGTCATGAGAATCGGGCGCAGGCGCAGCCGGCTCGCCTCGATGGCGGCCGAAAGCGGCGTGTGTCCGTCGTGTTCGAGCTCGCGCGCGAACTCCACGATCAGGATCGCGTTCTTCGACGCGAGGCCTACCAGCACCATCAAGCCGATCTGCGTGAAGATGTTGTTGTCGCCCTGCGTGAGCCACACGCCGGTCAGCGCGCACAGCACGCTCATCGGCACGATCAGGATCACCGCGAGCGGCAGCGTCAGGCTCTCGTAGAGCGCCGCGAGCACGAGGAACACGAGCAGCACGCTGATCGGGAACACCCAGATGCCCGAGTTGCCGGCGAGAATCTGCTGATACGTGAGGTCGGTCCATTCGAACTTGATGCCGCGCGGCAGCAC
>DATEJU010000546.1:0-2710 GCA_035277805.1 Paraburkholderia sp.
TCGTAGATGAACACCTGGTCGCCGAGAAAGCCGCGCTTGCGGCCCTGGCAGACGATCACGATGCTCGGCTCGTACATCACCGGCCTGCGCGGATGGCTCTCGCTGCCGCGCAACAGGCGCACGCAGTCGATCGAGGTGGGATGCACGCCGTCGCGCTGCGTGAGCTGCAGCAGCAGCTCGATCATGCGGCGCTGGGTGGCGTCGTCGGTTTGTGCACTTTTCATGACAGTAGCGCCCCTGAATTCGTCGAAAGAAGCGGAGAAACAGGCTTGCCAATCTATCACCGAACGCCCGGGCGCGCTGCTCGCCAGGAGAATCAGGCAAGTCTTCGATAGATTCAGGTATTCCCTGGGTAGAGCGCGGTCCTTAGCATGGGAACCCTGCCGCAACCCCCATCGACCCAGCGCTTCGTGCCCCCCCGTGCGCTGCGCTCTGGCATTTGCGCGCGTGTTTTTGCAAGTTCTGCAAGCCCTTCAGATTCAGGAGCCATAGCCCATGTACCCGACTTACGGATATGCCGCCCGCGACGCCGCCTCCCCGCTCGCCCCGTTCGAATTCCAGCGCCGCGATCTGCGCGAACTCGACGTGCGGATCGACGTGCAGTTCTGCGGCGTATGCCACTCGGACCTGCACCAGGCCCGCAACGAATGGCGCAACACGCTCTATCCGGTCGTGCCGGGCCACGAGATCGTCGGCCGCGTGACGGAGGTGGGCAAGGGCGTCACGCGCTTCAAGGTGGGCGAGCTCGTGGGCGTCGGCTGTCTCGTCGACTCGTGCCGCACCTGCGCGAGCTGCGCGGAAGGCCTCGAGCAGTATTGCGAGAACGGCTTCGTGGGCACCTATAACGGCGTCGATCGCGTGAGCGGCGACATTACCTACGGCGGTTATTCGACGCAGCTCGTGGTTGACGAAGCGTTCGTGCTGCGCGTGCCCGAGAACCTCGACCCCGCGGGCGCCGCGCCGCTCCTGTGCGCGGGTGTCACCACGTATTCGCCGCTGCGCACGTGGGGCGCGGGCCCCGGCAAGAAGGTCGGCATCGTGGGCCTCGGCGGGCTCGGCCACATGGGCGTGAAGCTCGCCCACGCGATGGGCGCGCACGTGGTGCTGTTCACCACCTCGCCCTCGAAGATCGAAGACGGCAAGCGCCTCGGCGCCGACGAAGTCGTGATCTCGAAAGACCCGGAGCAGATGAAGGCGCACGCCAACAGCTTCGATCTGATCGTCAACACGGTGGCCGCGCAGCACGACCTGAACCCGTTCATCGAGCTGCTCAAGCGCGACGGCACGATGACGCTGGTGGGCGCGCCCGAGCACGATCACCCGTCGCCGCAAGTGTTCAACCTGATCTTCAAGCGCCGCCGTCTTGCGGGCTCGCTGATCGGCGGCATTGCAGAAACGCAGGAAATGCTGGACTTCTGCGGGCAGCATGGCATCACGTCGGACATCGAAATGATCAAGATGCAGGACATCAACAACGCCTACGAGCGCATGCTCAAGAGCGATGTGAAGTACCGCTTCGTGATCGACATCGATTCGCTGCGCCAATAAGCGTCGTCTGGCGCAACACGTAACGCCTGCTCCCGCCGGGCCGTCCATTCCGGACGGCCCAACCAGCCCTCGTGCACCGAGGCCAACTTGTTCCGGCCTCATGTAGTCGAGCGGCGCCGCCTCACGCGAGGCGCACGCCGCCCTCAAACCGCTATCGATTGCCAACCCACCGCCGCGCGCCCACTCCGCGAGACGCCGGCACCGCGATGCGCTTTTGCCATGTGCGCAGCGTCGCGGCTCACCTTTCTCTGCTGTCACGCGGATTTCGTTCCAGCCGTTTTAGCCCGATAACCAGGAGCTCGCCCGTGATCGACCGCATCCAGGCGATGCGTACCTTCGTTCGCATCGTCGATACCAACAGTTTCACCAAAGCCGCGCAATCGCTCGACATGCCGCGCGCCAGCGCGACCACCTTGATGCAGAACCTCGAAGCGCTGCTCGGCACGCAATTGCTCGTGCGCACGACGCGCCGCCTTTCGCTCACGCCCGAAGGCGCCGCGTATTACGAGCGCGCCGTGCAGATCCTCGCCGACATCGACGATGCCGAAGCGAGCGTGCGCCAGTCGCCCGGCGCGATCGCCGGAAGGCTGCGCGTGGAAATGCCGGGGCTGATCGCCAACGCGATCGTGCTGCCCGCGCTCGACGATTTCCACGAGCGCTATCCGCAGATCGATCTCGTGATCGGTGTGAGCCTGCGCAATGTCGACCTCGTCGGCGAAGGCGTGGATTGCAGCATCCAGCTCGGCGAGTTGCCCGACTCGGGGCTCGCCGCGCGGCGCCTTGGCGTGCTCGAGCACGTGACCTGCGCGAGCCCCGCGTATCTCGCGCGCCATGGCGCGCCGCAATCGCTCGACGATCTCGCGCGGCACCCCGTGGTGAATTTTCTTTCGCCGCTCACGGGCCGCCCCTTCGAGTTCGATTTCGAAGTGGACGGCAGCGCGACCAAGGTGAAGGTGGACGGCTTCGTGCACGTCTCCGACGAGTTCGCCTACCTCACCTGCGGGCTGCAAGGCTATGGTCTCGTGCAGCCGCCGCTGCTCGCGGCGCAGCCCTATCTCGACGGCGGCGCGCTCGTCGAAGTGCTGCCGCAATGGAAGCCGCTGCCCACGCCGGTCTCGGTCGCGTTCGTGAAGTCGCGCCAGGTCTCGCCGCGCGTGCGCGT
>DATEJU010000547.1:0-2159 GCA_035277805.1 Paraburkholderia sp.
GAAGCACCCGCACGTGGCCACAAGGACGCGCGGCGCGCCGCGCGTCTTCCCGGGGTTGCCTCGGGCGCGGTTGCACCGCACAATCAACGCGTTTCCCTCTCCCGCGGTACTCCCCAATGGCCTATGCATCGCTCGCCACCGGCGTACTGCTCGCCGCCGGCACAGGTTCGCGCTTCGATCCCAAAGGTTTGCGCAACAAGCTCCTCGCGCCGCTGCCGAACGGCATCAGCGTCGCCCAGGAGGCCGCGCGCAGGCTCTTGATGGTCACGCCGAAGGTGATTGCCGTCGTGCGCCCCGGCGCGGAAGCGCTCGCGCATGTCCTGAACGACGCGGGCTGCGACGTGGTGTTCGCAGCCGCCGCGGTGAGAGGCATGGGCGCGAGTCTCGCCGCAGCCGTCGAAGCGGACACCGAAGGAGAAAGCTGGATCGTGGCGCTCGCGGACATGCCGCGCATCGCGAGCGCGACCATCGAAGCCGTCGCGCGCGAGCTGGATGCGGGCAAGCCGCTCGTCGCCCCGTTCTATCGCGAACAGCGCGGCCATCCGGTCGGATTCGGCCTCGCGCACCGCGAAGCATTGCTCGCGCTCGACGGCGACACGGGCGCCCGCGCGCTGCTGAATTCACCCGCGCTCGCCCGCATCGACGTGGACGACCCCGGCATCCTGCGCGACGTCGATACGCCCGCCGACCTGAACGGCCTGTAGCCGCTTTCAGCACACGCGCGTCGCTCGTTGCCGCACGCATGCGAAATTACGCACGAGAAGCGCCGATCGCCTACGCTATAAGGACCCTCCACACCATCCACACGTCGTGCCCGATTGGCCACGCCTGCGCACGAGGTACCCGCGATGATCTGCTCGCACACCAACCCGCTGCCCGATCCGCTCGCTGATCCAACGCGCGATCCCGAGCGCGACCCGCTCACGCCTCCGCCGCCCGGACATCACGGCGAGGAGCCGCAACGCCCGGATGGTCCGCCGAACAAGGACCCGGTGTAGCCAGGCGCCGCGACTCGCCAGCCGCGCTTCCCACCCGCCGCCGGCTTCTCCTGCTTTCGCAAAGCTTGCATCTGTGCTCGTGCGCCCGTAGAATGCAAACGATTCGCATTTGCAATCACGCAACTGCGATCCGCTTCACACCCATTCACGCTGAACCCGATCCGACGCCGCCATCGTGACCGCCTTCCAGACCGCGCCCACCCACGCCGACCGTGCCGACCGCCGCGCCCGCCGTACCCCCGGTACTCCCGGCGCCGCCGCATGAGGGCCCTGCTGGTCCGCCTGCACCGCTGGCTCGGCCTCGGGACGGCGGCGTTCCTGTTTCTCGCCGGTCTCACAGGCGCGGTGATCGCGTGGGACCACGAGCTCGATGCGGCGCTCAATCCATCGTTCTATCGCACCGCCACGGCGGGCGCGCCGCTGCCGGCGCTCACGCTCGCGCAGCGTCTCGAAGCCGCCGATCCGCGCGCGCAGGTCAGCTACATGCCGCTCTCGGTCGAGCCCGGCCACACGTTCGTCGTGCGCGTGGAGCCGCGCCTGAACCCGAAAACCGGCGAGCCGTTCGCGCTCGATTACAACCAGGTCGCGATGGACCCCGTCACGGGCGCGGTTCAGGCGCGCCGCATGTGGGGCGCGCTCTCGCTCTCGCGCCTGAACCTGGTTCCGTTCCTCTACCAGCTTCACTACACGCTGTTCCTGCCGACGAAGATGGGCATCGACTTCGGCGTCTGGACGATGGGCGTCGTGGGCATGGCCTGGCTGCTGGACGGTTTCATCGCCATCGTGCTCGCCTTTCCGAGCCTCAAGAGCTGGCGCAAGTCGCTCGCCTTTCGCGTGAAGCGCGGCGGCTACGCGCTCACGTTCGACCTGCACCGTTCAGGCGGCGTCTGGCTCTGGGGGCTGCTGATCATGGTCGCGCTCACGTCGATCTCGATGAACCTGGGCACGCAGATCGTGCGCCCCGTGGTGTCGCTGTTCTCGACGCTCGCGCCAGACCCGTTCCGCACCGCCGCGCCCGGTCCCGCGCTGACGCCCGCCGAAACCGCCGCGGCGCGCGCGCGCATCGTGGCCGAGGCGCCCGCGCTGGGCCGCCGCGAGGGCATTGCCACGCCGCCGGGCGGCTTGTTCGCGATGCCCGCGCTCGGCGCCTACGGCGTAGGC
>DATEJU010000548.1:0-2012 GCA_035277805.1 Paraburkholderia sp.
CGCCCGCTCGACGGCCTGGGCGCCCTGAATGCCGAAGCCGATGCGCCGCTCACCGCGCCCGTCATCAACCCGCTGAAGCGCGAGCCGATCCACAAGGTGCTCGACGTGGGCGTGCGCGCGATCAACGCGCTGCTCACGGTCGGGCGCGGCCAGCGCATGGGCCTCTTCGCGGGCTCGGGCGTCGGCAAGTCGGTGCTGCTCGGCACCATGGCGCGCGCCACCAGCGCCGAGGTCATCGTGATCGGGTTGATCGGCGAGCGGGGCCGCGAAGTGAAGGAATTCATCGAGCAGATCCTGGGCGACGACGGGCTCGCGCGCTCGGTCGTGGTGGCCGCGCCCGCCGACGTCTCGCCGCTCCTGCGCATGCAGGCCGCCGCGTACACGACCACGCTCGCCGAATATTTCCGCGACCAGGGCAAGCACGTGCTGCTGCTGATGGACTCGCTCACGCGCTACGCAATGGCGCAGCGCGAGATCGCGCTCGCGATCGGCGAGCCGCCCGCGACCAAGGGCTATCCGCCCTCGGTGTTCGCGAAGCTGCCGGCGCTCGTCGAGCGCACCGGCAACGGCCCCGCAGGCGGCGGCTCGATCACGGCGTTCTACACCGTGCTCACCGAAGGCGACGACCAGCAAGACCCCATCGCCGACTCGGCGCGCGCGATTCTCGACGGCCATATCGTGCTCTCCCGCGCGCTCGCGGAAGCGGGACACTACCCGGCCATCGACATCGAGGCATCGATCAGCCGCGCGATGACCGCGCTGATCGACGACCCGCATCTGAACCAGACGCGCGCGTTCAAGCAGATGCTCTCGCGCTACCAGCGCAACCGCGACCTCATCAACGTGGGCGCGTACGTGAGCGGGCGCGATGCGGTGCTCGACCGCGCCATCGCGCTGTATCCACGCATCGAGGCATTCCTTCAGCAGGGCTTTCGCGAAACCGCGAACTACGAACAGAGCGTCGACATGCTCGGCGCGCTGCTTGGCAACACATCGGGCAACGGCTCAGGAGCCAGGACATGACGAAACAGACCGCGCTGCAGACCCTCATCGGCCTCGCGCAGGACGATGTCGACGCCGCAACGCAACGGCTCGGCCGCGTCCAGCGCGAGCGCGCGGAAATCGAGAAGCAATTGAAGGCGCTGATCGACTACCGCGACGAGTATCACGCGCGCTTCACCGAGTCCGCGCGCGCGGGCATGGCCGCCGGCAACGTGCGCAACTTCCAGGCGTTCATCGACACGCTCGACGCCGCCATCGACCAGCAGCGCCGCATGCTCGAGCAAGCCACCCAGCGCGTGGAGGCCGCGAAGCCCGACTGGCAGCGCAGCAAGCAGAAGCTCGGCTCGTATGAGGTGCTGCAGTCGCGCCATGACGAAGTCGAGGCGCGCAAGGACGCCCGCCGCGAACAGCGCGACACCGACGAGCACGCCGCCCGCGCGCTGCGCATGCGCAGCACGCATCACTGATGCGGCGCGCGCCAATGTCATACCAGGGGCACGCCCCGATACGCCCTTAGGGACACACTCCGGGCGCGTCCCGATCACGTTCGAGAGAGCAGACAGCATGTCGCTTCTATCCGCAGTCAGTTCGTTGTTCGGCGCCGCCGTGGACGCCGCCACCGGCACCACGAGCGGCGCCAGCAACGGCGCGAGCCCGTCCGACCTCGCGAGCCAGGGCTTTGCGCAGACGCTGCAGCAAAGCATCGCGGCGCAAAACGCGCAGAACATGCCGGTCCCGCAAGCCAGCGCGCCGCAACAGGGCGCACAGGCGAATGCGCCGGCTTCATCGGCTTCGTCGGCTTATGGTGGCGCGAACGCGGCCTCGTCCGCTTCGCAGGCGCCGCAATCGTCCCAGCCGGCGCAGCAGGCCGGTAACGGCGCTTCGGCGCACGGCGCGCAGCAGGCGTCCAACGGCGACCACCGCGCCGACGACGCCCACGCGCGCCAGAAGCAAGCCGAAGCCGCGGGCTCGCAGGCCGCAGCGGCGCAGGTTCAGGCACAGCAGGCGCA